>CAZMEH010000304.1:0-2894 GCA_964564885.1 uncultured Saprospiraceae bacterium
AAATTATCAAAAAAATCTGGGTTTTAACCCAACATTTGTATAATGTTGGGTTAAAACCCAGATTTTTCTATTCCTCAGTAATCACCGTACTTTAATGCGGTGATTACTGAAGAATAGAAAAATCTGGGTTTTAACCCAACATTTGTATAATGTTGGGTTAAAACCCAGATTTTTTTGATAATTTTTATCACCGCACTAAACAAGTTAGACGGAAATTAAAGAAATTAAGCTGTCAGACGACTTAAAGTCGTCTGACAGCTAGGTTTCAATCTAAAATTTGTATTCTAGTCCAACCTGTAAAGTACAGTGCAATTAATTTTCTTCAAATAAAGAACTGCGAAATATTTTAAAAATGTCTAACGTCTTGTTTTATTAGAACATGGAAGATTAAAGAAAGCAAAAGATGAAAGTATTAAAATTTGGAGGTAGTTCTGTCAAAAATGCGGAACGCATTCAACAAGTCTGCGCTATATTAAAACCTTATCAAACTGCGAATGAACAGTTCGTTGTCGTTTTTTCGGCTTTTGGTGGCGTAACGGATTTATTATTAGGAATGGGAACATTGGCAGCAAAAGCAGACCAATCTTATTTAGAATCTATTGAACAATTCAAAATTCGTCATTATCCTGTGATTGATGAATTATTGAATGGAGAATATAAAATAACCGCTCAAACCTTTATTAATGAGCGTACGATTGAGGTTGAGAATATTTTAAAAGGTATTTTCTTATTGAGGGAAGGAACAAAGCGTGCATTTGATTATTTGGCTAGTTTTGGCGAAAGATGCTCGTCTTTTATTATTACGCAATACCTAAATCAAACAGGCAACTCCGTTTCTTATTTAGATGCTCGTCAAGTCATTCGCACGAACGATAATTATGGAGCTGCAACGGTCAATTCAAAAGTGACGACTCAGCAAATTGAAGCTTATTTCAAAGCAAACGAAGGTAATTTCATCATCACAGGTTTCATTTCATCAACCGAAAAAGGCTCAACAACTACGCTTGGACGTGGCGGTTCTGACTATACGGCAGCCATTTTTGGTGCTTGTTTGAAAGCAAGTGTGATTGAAATTTGGACAGACGTAGATGGTGTAATGACTGCCGACCCGAGGAAGGTAAAAGACGCTTTCACTATTCCTCAAATGACTTATGCCGAAGCGATGGAAATGTCGCATTTTGGTGCAAAAGTGATTTATCCGCCAACGATTGCTCCTGCGATGGAAATGGATATTCCGTTGAGCATTCGCAATACCTATAATACAGCGTTCAAAGGAACATTCATTTCCAATGAAACGGTAGAAACGGATGCTGTTTTGAGTGGCGTTACTTCTATTTCAAAAATCGTTTTATTGACTTTGCAAGGTAGCGGAATGTTTGGCGTTTCGGGTACCGCTGCAAGAATGTTTGATGCTTTAGCTAAGGCAGAAGTTAATATTATAGTAATAACGCAAGGTTCTTCAGAGCATTCGATTACTTGTGCTATTTCACCAGAAGACAAAGAAAAAGCAGAAAAAGCCATTGCTGCTGCTTTTGATTACGAATTGAAAAGAGGATATATTGACCCATTGATAATTGAAGATAATTTATCGACGATTGCTGTGATAGGTGAAAAAATGCGTAGTCGCCCAGGAATCGCTGCGCAATTATTTACGGCTTTAAGTCAGAATGGTATCAATGTAGTTGCGATAGCGCAAGGTTCATCTGAATTGAATATTTCGCTTGTCATTGCTAGCAAAGACGAAACAAAGGCTTTAAACGCCATTCACGAACGATTTTTCTATGCGGATACAAATGTGATTCACTTGTTCTTCGTTGGTGTAGGTTTGATTGGTAGTTCATTGCTTAGTCAGATTCAGAAGCAAGCAGCCTATTTGAAAGAACAAAAAAACATTGACCTTAGAGTAGTTGGTTTAGCGAATACTAAAACCATGTTATTCAATCAAGAAGGCATTAATTTAGCCAATTGGAAAAATGATTTAGCGGATAGTTCGGAAGCTTCAGATTTGGATGGATTTATAGAAAATATGATTGTGATGAATTTACGCAATAGTATTTTCGTTGATAATACGGCAAGCGCAACGCCTGTTGATTATTATGAGCAAATCTTGACAAATAGTATTTCAATTTCTACGCCAAACAAGATTGCAACCTCCTCATCATACAAGCAATATCGTTATTTCAAGCAATTAGCAGATACAAATAATGTTCAGTTTCAATACGAAACGAATGTTGGTGCTGGTTTGCCTGTGATTTCTACGTTGAAAGGTTTGGTCGACAGTGGCGATAAGGTATTGAAAATCGAAGGTGTGCTTTCTGGCTCGTTGTCGTTCATTTTCAACAATTTCACGCCAGAATCGTCCTTTTACGATATTGTTCTACAAGCGCAAAAACTGGGCTATACTGAACCTGATCCACGCATTGATTTGAGTGGAAAAGACGTTCGACGTAAGATTTTGATTTTGGCAAGAGAAGCAGGCGTTTCATTGGAAGCGGAAGATGTTGATATTGAAAACATCTTGCCTCAACCTTGTATTGATGCGCAAACAATTGATGCGTTTTTCAGCGCATTGAAAGCCAACGAACAAGATTTTGTTGATAGAATTACAAAAGCTAGTGCAGCAGGTAAGCGTTTGCGTTTCATTGCGGCATTAGATCATGGCGTGGCAACTATTTCGCTTCAAGAAGTGGATAGTTCTAATCCGTTTTACAATCTAAGTGGTAGTGATAATATGATTGTTTTCACCACAGAACGTTATAAAGAACGTCCGTTGGTAGTTCGTGGACCTGGCGCAGGTGCAGAAGTTACGGCAGCTGGTGTTTTTGCTGAAATCATTCAAATTGCTACATTCTTAGCATAAATTAACTATTTGCAACACCTAGTCGACTAAGGTC
>CAZMEH010000305.1:0-1954 GCA_964564885.1 uncultured Saprospiraceae bacterium
ATTTTGATTTTAATTTATTAATTAGGATGTAAAAATACGATTTATTACTTAGCTTAAATTCTAAGTTAAGGTTAATAAATGATTATATATATATTAACATCAATCAATATAATGAGTTGGCTGTCAATATTAAAATTTTTAATACAAAAAATTAAGGTTCTTTGACAATTTTGCCATTTCATCCAATGTGGGCTTGCTCCATTGTTTTTCAATGAGCTAGAAGAATGAGGCAAGCCCGCATTGGATTTATAAAATATTCATTTTGGCAAAAACTTCTTTCATGAGTAATTATCAAAGAACCAAAATTAATAAGGACAAAGCAAAAAAATTAAAGAACTCAGGTTTTATAAACCTTTTATTACCAAAAGTATTAATTTAGCGGTACAAAAAATCGTCAAAAATCATGAACTGGACTGTTGAACAAGTTAATTCATTTGCGCCTGATGTCGGAACTGCGAAACGTGGTAAAGGCACCGCTAAACTCAACAAGTGGATTAAATTGGAAAAAACCGACCGAGCTATTTGGGGCGAATGTAAAGGTTCAGGTTCTCAACCTTATCTCACAGGCGTCGATTTGAATGAACCAGCTTTCAAATGTTCTTGTCCTGTTCGCAAGCCGCCTTGCAAACACGTCATGGCTTTGATGCTGTTGTATGTTGAATCTTTTAATGAGTTCAAAAACGAAAACCCACCAGTTTGGATGTCGGAATGGTTGAATAAGCGAGAAGCAAAGGCGGTCAAAGTCGAAAATATCGCTGACGAACCTATTGATGAAGACGAATATACGAAAGCAAAAAATGGCGAAATTAAACGTTTTGAAAAGCGGGTTTCTGATATTAAAAAAGGCTTACCTGATTTTGAAATTTGGTTAATAGATATTATTCGTCAAGGAATTGCGTCTGTCGAAAAACAATCTTATAGCTTTTGGAAAGAAGCTTCCGCAAGATTATCTGATACCAAAGCGCAAAACGCTTCTTATATTTTTCAAGAAATTCCATTGCTCATCAATGCTCATCCGACTTGGTTTGAAGATGTGTTGAGTATTTTCTCCAATACCTATTTATTAAATCAAGCTATTCATCGGATTGATGTGTTTCCCAAAACCATGCAATACGATTTGCTGATAGCGTTAGGTTATAATATTAGTAAAAATAACCTGTTTTTGTTGAATAGTCAATCAGACGAATACAAAGTTACTGACGAATGGGAAGTTTTAGGTCGAATTGCGATTCCGCATCCTGTCAATGAAAATTTATTGATTCAGCGATATTGGTTGAATGGAAAAGAAAGTGGAAAAGCGGCACTGATTTATGAACCTGTTTTCAAACTAAATTCTTTTGAATATCGGTTGAGTGTTGGTTCATTTTTTCAAGGTGAATTGATTTTTTATCCGAGTGGCTTTCCATTGCGAGCGCATATTTCTAAACAAATTTCTGCTACGGGTTTTATTCAAGACTTGAAAGGCGCACCAAATTTTCAAACTTTTCTAAAAGATTTTTCTATTGCTCTAGCTATTAATCCGTGGATTTCTGAATTTCCTTGCGCTTTGGATAATATCAAGCCGACTATGCAAAATGGAAAGTTGATATTGATTGACAAGGAAAATCAAATCGTTCCAGTGATGGACAGGGATTTGATTGGCTGGAAACTCTTGGCTTTGAGTGGCGGAACGCCTATTTCGATATTCGGAGAATGGACAGGAAAGGAATTGATTCCGCTTAGCGCAATCGTCAATGAACGTTTTATTAATATGAGTGTGAATCGAATTTCTACTTAATTTGATGAAAATTAAAGACTTGTTTTTGTCTTGGGATTTAAGTTTTTTTAAAAAAATACAAAAGCCATTGAGAAGTGTTAACACTTCTCAATGGCTTTTTCTATCATTCATCCTCACTAAAATGGATGCGCTCTTCTATTTACATGGGCCAGAAAGCTGGGCTCGTCGGGTGCACGT
>CAZMEH010000306.1:0-4486 GCA_964564885.1 uncultured Saprospiraceae bacterium
TTTTAAAACTAACGTAAAATCTGTCAGTTTCATCTTGTCGTACTAGCATTTAAATATCTCAATAATTTCCACTACTCCATTTATCACAACAACGGCAGAAAAACAGCCAATTTCGCAAAATTCGAAGAATAAACCGACTGATTAGCTTCCGTCATATTCGTTCCCATGGACAAACGGAATGAGTATTTTCCGCCAGCGATGAATTTCACATATGCGCCTAACCATTCGTATTCGCTGCCAGATGCGCCTGTGTCGTCACGAGTAAGCGCAAATTGCTCATAATGCAAACCTGCGGAGATATTTTCTGTCAAACGTAATCCAGGATAAGCCCAATATAAAACGAAATCAGCCGAAGTTCCTGCATCCATTCCTTTCAAGGCTTTGTAATAGCTGTAGAAAAACTCTGCTTCTATATATTCGCCTGTGTAAAATGCCACAACGCTCGGAACAACTCCATCGCCAATTACCGCTTCTGTGCTTCCTGAAAGAATATTTCCATAAGTAAAACCCAATGACGGATTGATATAAGCCTTACCGTCAAGCGCAGGAAAACCTACGCCAAGACCTGTTTCTAATGAATTATCAAATCGGGTCCAAAAGATTCCGTAATAAGTCAAACTCACATTTTCATTCAATCCAAAACTACCATACATCGCTGGCGCAAAACCAAAAGCATTGTCTTGATTCAATGCAATCGCAAAGGTCGATGGCGCTTTTTCTTGTGCAGTTAAGCTGGTAGAAATTGTAAAAACGAGGAAAAGGTAAAATAGCTTTTTCATATTTATTTTTTTGAGAACAGAGAGCAGAGATCACTTCGCTGAGAGAAGAGAGACAAGGTTTGTATTCTAAATTTTCTGTTCTAGATAATGATATTTGATTGATAAAAGAGCATAAAAAGACCGTTTGTATTGGTCAAAATTGAAAGAGCAGAGATTTTTCGTCTCTGCTCTATCTTCTATTAAAACCCTACGCTGCTTTCAATCGCTTCACAATCTTAGCGTGCCCTAATCTGTTTTCAGCATAATCACGAGTTACTTCAAATTGCTTGACATTTTTCTTTGAAGGCAATTCGTACATCGCATCCGTTAAAATGGCTTCGCACATCGAACGCAAACCTCTTGCACCCAAATTAAATTCCATTGCTTTATCAACAATATAATCAACTGCGCCATCCGTCATCGTTAGGCTGATGCCTTCCATTCTGAATAGTTTTTGATATTGTTTCAGCAAAGCATTTTTAGGCTCTGTCAGGATTCTTTTCAATGCTTTCTCATCCAAAGGCTCTAAATAACCCAAAACTGGCATACGACCAATCAATTCTGGAATCAACCCGAATGACTTAATATCTCTTTGATTAATGTATTGTAATAAGTTGTCGGCATCTGCACGAACAGAATCCTCATCATTTTTAAAACCAATGACTTGAGTATTCATTCGTTTCGCAATGATTTTTTCAATGCCATCAAATGCGCCACCGCAAAGGAAAAGTATATTTGTTGTATTAACTTTTATCAATTTCTGTTCAGGATGCTTGCGACCTCCGTGAGGCGGAACGTTGACATCTGTTCCTTCTAGCATTTTGAGTAATGCTTGTTGAACGCCTTCGCCCGAAACATCTCTCGTAATAGATGGATTATCACCTTTACGAGCAATTTTATCTATTTCATCAATGTAAATGATGCCTTTTTCAGCCGCATTTACATCATAATCGCATACTTGAAGCAATCTGCTTAGGATGCTTTCCACATCTTCACCAACATAACCTGCTTCCGTAAATACAGTCGCATCTACAATAGCAAACGGAACGCTCAAGTATTTAGCAATCGTTTTTGCAATTAGGGTTTTTCCCGTTCCTGTCTTACCAACTAATAAAATATTAGCTTTTTCGATTTCAATACCATCTTCATCAATGTCCTCTTTGTTTTGACGAAGACGCTTGTAATGATTGTAAACAGCAACACAAATCATTTTCTTAGCTTCATCTTGTCCGATAACATATTGGTCAAGGTGAGATTTTATATCACGAGGTGTGATGGTTTCAGGTAAGTAAACTTCAAAATTATTGCGACCAGAGTTCAACTCTTCGTCGATGATATCTTGGGCTTGTTCAACACAACTTTCACAAATGTGCCCTTCTATTCCTGCGACTAGAATTAAGGCCTCGTCTTTACTCCTACCGCAGAAGGAACATCTGTAACTATTAAACTTTTTCATTTAGTTGTTGATATGTTTAGATTGCTTGAATTGCTTGATTGTTACATGCTAATTAAATCCTCTAACTTAAATTTCTGAAAATATTTTGCTTTACTCTTTTTCAATTCCAAGTATTCATTCTTAACTTGAATTAATATCCAAATTTTTGGGTCTAAGTTGAAAATCTGACTTAACATAAATGACAATTCAAAGTTCACTTTACGCTTGCCAGATAAAATTTTATTGAAATTAGTCGGATTGAGTCCAATGTACTTTGCTAATTTATTTTGCTTTAAACCCAATTTGTCAATGTATAGTCTTAAAAATTCGCCAACTGTGGTGAGCTGGTTTTCATCTTCGTGGAAATTTAGATAATCTTCTATTTTAACTTGAAGCGCAAAAAGTTCAATTTTTGATTTTTGCTCCTTACTCAATGAGGCTGATTTGTTCTTTAAAAAAAGTTGTAGTTCCTTAAACTCTTTATTTTCAACATTCATTGAAGAAGTCAAAATTCCATTTTCGGGTTCTATATTTTTATTCTTCCTCATTTCGTGTATTTTTCCGATTTAGATATTCATTAACCAGGTTTTGTCCATCGTTTGGTTCGATGTACATTTTTTGTCCCGTTGCAATTTTAGCGTAGTACTTTTCTAAATACCAATTAATTAATTTCGTTTTTGATTCAAAAGTTAGGAATCCTTTGTAATTACTTTCTAAATTAAACGATTCTTTACAAGCATACGCTATTAAACAACCAGCTACATAGTCATATCTTTTGTTATCTTTTCCAATATTGTGAGGCGCAATTTCTACCAAATCCATAATTAACAGACCTCCTTGAATTTTTAAATGAAGAACACCTTGAATAGAGTTTTTATTTGATTTTAGTCTAAGAATATAAGTGTTTGTGTCTTTCTTTTTAATTGTTGTTCTCCAATTAAAATTCCAACCATCCTTTTTTAAAGGCATATCTTTGAAACTTGCTACGACTATTTCAGCTTCAACCAGGGAATTGGTCTTTAAATCAAGTAAGTACATTCGCAAATATTGGTTTTACTTGCAATTTAATTAAATTGTCTTAAAATGACAAGATATCTTTAATAAATTATCTTTTTTTGACCTTTTTGTTTTTTTTTACAAATGATATTATGGTTTCTCTCTACTCAAATCAAGATAAGAATAGAAGTTGTTTAAAAAATTCATGATGAAACGATCGACGAGTTTTTAAACAACTTCATAGAGAGAAACCATAAAATACTAACTTTTAAGTAGTTTTGCGAGTTAAAACCTCATCAACTAAACCATATGCTTTAGCTTCGATTGCTGTTTTCCAGTTATCACGCTCACAGTCTTTTTCAATAGTCTCGTAAGACTGACCTGTGTGATTACTCAATACAGTGTATAATTCTTTTTGCATTTGCTTAATCAATTTGTAAGATATTTCCATATCTGTTACTTGACCTTGCATGCCGCCTAAAGGCTGGTGAATCATCACTCTTGAGTGTGGTAAACAAGTACGTTTTCCTTTTTTACCTGCTGATAAAAGCACTGCACCCATTGATGCTGCCAAACCTGTACAAATTGTACCGATATCTGGAGAAACGTATTGCATTGTATCATAAATACCCATTCCTGCAATAACTGAACCACCTGGACTGTTGACAAACAATTGAATATCTCTTCTTGCATCAACCGATTCTAAGAACAATAATTGTCCTTGAATGATATTTGCAATCTGATCCGTAACGGGCGTACCCAAGAAAATAATTCTATCCATCATCAAGCGAGAGAATACGTCAATAGCTTGTACGTTCATCTTTCTCTCTTCAATTACATAAGGCGTTGTAGCTTGGATTTGGCTAAATGCGTTTACATTATGCTTTGTGTAATCGTCTAAAAGTGTGCTACTAATATTTAAGTGCTTAGTAGCATATTTTCTAAATTCGTTCTTATCAAACATACGTTTGTTTTTTTAATATATATCGTCGTCCCGATAGTTATCGGGATTAATCGACAGGATTTATAAATTGTTGCTAGACTTAGCTTTGTATTTTTTAATGTTTTTTCAAAAAATTCTTTCCATTAAAAAATCTTGTCGGCTAATCCCGATAACTATCGGGAAACGGTACTGCTAAGTTTGATCTAACTTCAATAATAAATAAAATTATTGACTAGAATGTTTAAACTATTAACATTTTTAGACGGTAATATATTTTTTAGCGATAAAATGAAGTATTTAGCCTGTAAAATGGGCTTTATTCACATAAGTGAAGAGACATAAATAACTTCGACC
>CAZMEH010000307.1:0-2077 GCA_964564885.1 uncultured Saprospiraceae bacterium
GGAAACGAGTATCAATAAAGGAATTGTTGCTTTTGATGATAAACTGATTTATGTTGGATATATTTTTAATGAAAAAGGGAGTATTCAACGTGATGTTTGGACGGTAAAAGTATCTCCAAATGACGGAAATATTCTTTGGAAGGAATCATACAGAGCCGTTAATGACGATGTCGGAAATGATTTAACAGAACTGATAGATGGTGGCGTATTACTTGTCGGAAAGTCTTATTCTAATGCATCAGGAAGTAATTTTGCTAATACTTGGCATTTGAAAATTAAAGCTCACGATGGACGAACGAAAGAAAAAATTGAGTATTTTGACTCGAAGATGGAGAATTTTGGAACGGTTGCTATGTATGCGAATAATCGGGATTTAATCGTTGCAGGTGCTTGGGACGAAGAACCGTTTATTAGCCGCTATAAAACAACGACAGATAAAAAACCTCGAATAGTATTGGAAAGATACAAGAAAGGTGAAATCAAAAAAATTGCGATTGGTCTAGATGATAAAGAGGCAAATTTGAATTTCCAAGCTACTATTATTTCGCCTGTTCTCATCAAAAAAGAGGATATTAAAATATATTGGAACGGTAATATTCAGTTGAATGAAAAATATTATAAAAATATTGTCCTCGAAAAGCCGTACAAATCAACAGAAAACAACGATCAGTTTATTTATAAATTTAGTAATACCATTCCGATAACTACTCAGGATTCCTCGGTCGAAGTTAGGTTGTATAATAATCTATTTTCGGTAAGATCTGGCGAATACCGTTTTAAATTGCTTCGTGATTTTGATATTGACATGTTTTGGATTTCGCATGCAGAAGGCAATTACCAAAATCCATTACCTAAACTAGTAGCAGATAATAATTTGAATATCAAGCTAATGGTTGAATGTACAGAAGAATTAAGTAAAGGTTCTTTTGAAATCCTAATCAATGGTAAACGAACGGAAGGCGCAAAGTATGGCGAAACGATTATAGATCCTCGAAAGCTTTTAAAAAAGAAAAAACGAAAAAAATTAGAGAAATATCAATACACATATTTAAACAATGTGTATTTAAAGAAAGGTGAAAATAAAATAAAACTTCAAATTAGGGTTAATGGAGAATTACACGAGTCCAGAGAATTAATTAGAGTCTATAATGGTAAAGATGAAATTGCAGGTTATTTGAAGGTGGATACGACCTTTAATCGAAATTTGACCAATCTTCATGTCTTATCCATTGGCGTAGAACATAGTGATTTGAAATACACGGTTCAAGATGCTAAAGATATTTCAACGGCATTCAAATCGTTAGAAGGTCGAGGATTATTCAAGCAAGTGAACGTAGAAACAATCACGGGTAAAGGTGCAAATAAAACAGAAATTGATATTGCGTTAGAGCGTTATAAAAATGCTTATCGTATCGGAGAGATTACCAATAAAGATGTTTTTCTCCTCTTTATTTCGTCGCATGGTTTTATTTATAAAGATAGTATTGCAGGCGCAAATAATTGGATTACATTTGAAAAATTCTTGATACAAGCATCTAATTTTGATAATGCGGCAAAACAAGCAACGTCAGTTGCTTATGAAAGTATAATTTCTACTTTAGCCGCTATTCGCTGTAAGAAAATTGTCTTGATTGACGCATGTTTCAGTGGCGGTGTAAACAGAAATACGATTGTTAGTAATGGCGATAATGCAAGTATTAATAACCTGATTACCCAACTCAGTTTTCAGCAACCTGGACTGGTGACTATTACTTCGAGTACCAAAAGCCAGCCCTCCTACGAGGATAAATCTTGGGGCAATGGCGCATTTACTGAAGCTATAATTGATGCTTTTTCCAATGGTGATATTAATGGCGATAAGGTCGTTACACTTTCAGAAATGTACAGTCATATTTCATCTCAAATCCCAAGGATTGTGAAAGAGGTGAAGCAACAAAACCAAAAACCAACGATTACGACACATAAATTAGGAAATATTCCTATTTATGAAATGAAATAGTTTCGTTGATATTGAACTTGTTTAAGAACTCATGCTAAAACTCATGCTAAACGCTTGATTTTCAAGACGAAGCTCATT
>CAZMEH010000308.1:0-4962 GCA_964564885.1 uncultured Saprospiraceae bacterium
AACGGGCAAGATGCCCGTTAATACTTTACTCAAAATGGTCTAAAATATCTTCTGTTTCTTTATCCGAGTGCTTATCTCCAAATTCTATTGACACTTTTTCATTGTATAATAATAGAATGAAGAATAATGGAAGACCTATTGAAAGAAGATATATCGCAACTTTACTTAAAATATTATCCGGTACATAATAAGTAATAATATAAATTAAAAATAGGGAGAGAATAATAATACAAACTGCTAAAACAGTCCTAGCCCATGCTTGCCTTAAAATAAGGGCAATACCAGTGACAGAAAGAAATAATCCAAGAGAGAATAAAAAATATTCAGTATTACCAAGGATTCGACCACCATCTTGATATTGATGAACAAAAGTCAAAATAAAAAACGCACCAATAGAAATAACGGCAATACTAATCAAAGAAGAAATTGGAAATTTGTTTTTAAACATAATGACTGTTTTTTAGTGAATTTGCATTCAAATATTCTGAAAATTGACAAAAAACAAGGTTTTCTACTAAAATTGTTTTTCATCGCTAATATTCAAAAAAACACTTTACCCTGTGCCGTGTGCCGTCAGCCGTCAGCCGATTTGAAAAATTACACCTAAATTTTTAAAGAAGCCAAAAATACAATTATCTTTGCACCAAAATTCTGAACATGATAGCTAGAATAAACGACCAACCTGCAATTTTACTATTGGAAGATGGCATGGTGTTTCATGGTAAAGCCGTTGGTAAAATAGGCATTACAACAGGTGAAATCTGTTTCAATACAGGTATGACTGGTTACCAAGAGGTTTTTACCGATCCTTCTTATTTTGGACAAATCTTAGTAGCAACCGCTGCTCATATTGGAAATTACGGCGTAAAAGACGCAGACGTAGAATCAAGTGATATCAAAATCGCTGGTTTTGTTTGTAAGAATTTTACTTATACGGAGTATTCCAGAGAGATGGCGGACAATTCAACTCAACAGTATTTCGAAGATAATAACTTAGTGTCTATCAGAGGTATAGATACTAGAGCATTGGTACGTTACATCCGTGACAAAGGTACTATGAATGCGATTATATCTTCTGAAACACAAGATATTGAGGAGTTGAAAAAAAGGCTCAAAGATGTTCCTTCAATGGACGGCTTAGAGTTGGCTTCTAAGGTAACGACAGCAGAACCTTATTTCATTGGCAATCCAAACGCTAAGTTTAAAGTGGCAGTTTTGGATTTTGGGACGAAGCGAAACATCCTTAGGTCTTTTGCACAAAGAGATTGTCACTTGAAAGTTTTTCCTGCTACGACTTCTTATGAAGAGATGAAAACATGGAATCCAGATGGCTTTTTCTTGTCAAATGGACCAGGTGACCCGGCGGCAATGGATTACGCAGTTGACACAGCAAAAGAGATTTTAGCGGATAATCGCCCGTTATTTGGTATTTGTTTAGGACATCAATTGCTAGCATTAGCAGTAGATATTCCAACTTACAAAATGCAAAACGGACACCGTGGAATTAATCATCCTGTAATCAATTTAATTTCAGGAAAATGTGAAGTGACTAGTCAGAATCATGGTTTTGGAGTAAGTCCAGAAGCCGTTGAAACTAGTAATACTGTTGAAGTGACGCATCGTAACTTAAACGATGATACTATAGAAGGTATCAGCGTAAAAGGAAGACGTGCTTTCTCGGTTCAATATCATCCAGAGTCTGCTCCTGGCCCGCACGATTCAAAGTATTTGTTTGACGATTTCGTTAAATTGATGCATGAAGCGAGCATAGAAAAGGCGTTAGCGATATAATTCGATTGATGATTTTAGCCTGCCTGACGGTAGACTGGGTTTACGATTTTAGATTGCATATTTAATTGTTTGCAATTTAGAATCGTAAATCTAGCTGATTGTGCTACTTCTTACCCTTTTCATTTTTAAATGATGATTTTTTTTAAGAACTTACCTCTAGTTTTAAATCATCAAGCACTCAAAACATATGAAGTCTTTAATCCCTTTTATTACCCTTTCTATCATTTTATTATTTAATACGAGTTGCGAAGACTTTAATGAAATCGTTTTAGATAGAACTCAAGTTTTGGAATCAATTGAAGTTGATTTTGAGCCTGTTAATAGTTATATATATAATGAAAAAGAACGTATCTCTCGTATTAATACATATTCTCAGTTTTCTTCCTCTCTCATATATTATTCTATATATGAACATGGAAAAGACACAATAACCGTGAACCTTATAAACAACTCTAATGAGATTACAATCCGATCTCAAAAGATCTACCATGTAGACCGAAAAACAGTGAGAAGAGATATTTATGGTGTTAATGGTGCAGAGCTATTAGAGTATCGTCTTTATCGTTACAATGGTAATTCTTGTGGCTATTCAGAAATCGAAATATATGATCCAAATAGTGTACTAACATTACGGACTACTTACGCTTATTATAATATAAACTGTAGTCAAGACATTCATAATTATAATGCGAATGACAGTTTATTGTCTAGGATTCGTATAGAAAGAGACGAAAAACAACCTTATTTTGCTTCTACAGTTTTGGATATATTCAAACAAGGCAATGTAGGGAATATTACAGAGTATACTTATATGGATGCTGATAGTATGGTGAACCAAGATCTATCTTACTATATTGATTATCAATACAATAATTTTGACAATGGAAATTATCCAATTGTTGAAAATAAGTATTATCGTAACGGTGATTTTGAAGATAGGAAGTTCATTTACGTTGGCGTTCAGTAATTTTCCAGTGATAGCTTTAGATAAAAATATTTGACTAATTAGGAATAAAATAAACAGATTATGAGTACAATTATTGATGTACATGCAAGACAGATTTTAGACTCTCGTGGAAATCCTACGGTTGAGGTAGATGTCGTTACAAAAAACGGTATTATTGGTCGTGCGGCTGTTCCTTCTGGTGCTTCTACTGGAAAATATGAAGCAGTAGAATTGAGAGATGGTGACAAAAGCCGTTTCGTAGGGAAAGGCGTTCTTAAAGCAGTTAAGAATGTAAAAGACATAATTTCGGAAGCAATTATCGGAATGAACGTTCTTGACCAACGTGATATTGACAACGCTATGTTGCAATTAGACGGAACGCACAACAAAAGCAAATTAGGTGCAAATGCTATTCTTGGTGTTTCTTTGGCAGCAGCTAAAGCAGGCGCACAGGTTGCTGGACAGCCTTTGTATCGCTACATAGGTGGTGTAAATGCTTGTACGTTGCCTGTTCCGATGATGAATATTTTGAATGGTGGTAGCCATGCTGATAATAGTATTGACTTTCAGGAATTTATGGTAATGCCTACTGGCGCTACTTCATTTTCTGAGTCTTTAAGAATGGGTGTGGAGATTTTCCACAATTTGAAAGAAGTTTTAAAAGCTAATGGTCATTCAACAAATGTTGGTGATGAAGGTGGTTTTGCGCCAAACTTGAAATCAAATGTAGAAGCTGTTGAAACGGTATTGAGAGCAATCGAGAAAGCTGGATATCGTCCAGGTGAAGATGTTTTCATTGCAATGGATGCGGCTGCTTCTGAATTTTACCTAGCGGACGAAAACGTTTATCACTTGCACAAATCAACTGGTGATAAATTGACTCCTGCGCAAATGGTAGATTACTGGACAGATTGGACTAAAAAATATCCTATCATCTCTATCGAAGATGGTTTGGATGAAGATGATTGGGCAAGTTGGGCTGCGATGAACAAAGCAGTTGGAAACGACATTCAGTTGGTTGGTGATGATTTATTTGTTACTAATGTTACTCGTCTTCAACGTGGTATCGAGGAACAATCTGCTAACTCTATCTTGATTAAAGTTAACCAAATTGGTTCCTTAACGGAAACTATCAACACCGTTAATTTGGCTAAACAAAACTCATTTACTTGTGTAATGAGTCACCGTTCTGGCGAAACTGAAGATACGACTATTGCTGATTTGGCAGTTGCATTGAATACGGGTCAAATCAAAACGGGTTCTGCTTCTCGTTCTGACCGTGTTGCAAAATACAATCAATTACTTCGCATCGAGGAGCAATTGGGTAATGCTGCAATTTTCAAAGGAAACTTTAGATAATTAGCCATTTTAGATATTAGAAAAGAGAGCAGAGAAGAGAGGTTAAAATTCTTAATTTATTTATTATCAACCTGTTCCGAAATCTCGGCGATGATGAAAAATAGAATAAAAATACTCTTCTCTGCTCTTTTTTCTGTTCTAAAAAATGTACCGTAACATCATCTATAATTATAAAGCTATTCCCATTCCGATATTAAATTTATATACAAAGTTGATCAATAGCGTTTCACTAATATTAGGGAAATTCTCATCTGGTATCACGTAAGTTAATGTTCCGCCAACGTGAAATGTGATTCCTTCTTTAAAAAATAAGGCTTGTCGTCCCATTCCTAAAGAAATCGCATTGAACTGATAAGGCGTTTCGCTAATCGTATTTTTTTCGTCCAAATAATCTATTGTGTACAATCTATTATTGACCATCAAACGATGTCCACCTAGTTCTACATAAGTTCCGATGGGCGCAATACTTCCCGAACCAAGAATATATCTTCTAAAGTAAAGACCTAAATCTCGTGTTTCAAAGACATCTTTTTCAAAAAGCAAATCATTTTCAATAAAACTTCCAAAACCAAGACCAGCACCAACTGTCCACAATCTCGAAAGCGCATAATCTACTTGAAAATTATGAAACCGTGGTTTTATCATCGTTTTGATACTTGTTGTATTCCACCTTCCATGAGGAACTACATATTGCAAATCATATTTTACATGAAATTTCTTTCCTGCATAACCTGGTCCTTGCGCAAAACTTTCAACCAAACAACCTATGTTTATTATTATTAAAATGAATAGTATTTTTTTCATTATTTATGTTTTTAGTCATACTGCATTTTTAGAAGAAAGATGAGAAATATTTTTCATGCTTT
>CAZMEH010000309.1:0-2680 GCA_964564885.1 uncultured Saprospiraceae bacterium
ATATTTGTAATAATGTTTAATAATATGAAATCAATTACTTTGGCTTTTGTCGTTCTAAGCCTTTTTATGAGTTGTAGTCAAACGCCGACTACTACCGATTCTGTAACAGAAGATACGAATACGATGCAAGAAGAGCAGCTTTTATTAGATTCTATTGGCTTTGAAACAAAGGCATTATTAGCTATTCGAGCGGTTTCAGACTCTATTATTTTTAGGCATAATGTTGCTTTTGACACGGATGGTAAAAGTAAATTAGATGCCTTGAGTTTGAATGATAAAGGTTTCTACTTCAAAGCAGATCAAAAAAAATCAAGAAATATTGTTCTCCAATTACGAGAACCTATGCGCTCCACTGGCTATTTAATTTATATTTCGGAAATGAATTATGGTTATAGTCCTGATAAAATTGCGGTTATCAAATCTACGGATCAGTTCGACATTTTAAAATACGAAATGACCAATGGACTTAATTATGATATTAAAACGGAAGCAATTGTCCAAAAACTAACCGAATGGTCTACTCAAATCAATTTTAAAATCATAGGCGCAGGTTTTGATTTTGTTGATGCGGTATTCTTAAACGAGCCAGAAGACATGAGTTCTTTTGTAAAAGATATTGCCCTATTTTGTCCAGATGTTATCACACAAGGAACGGGAACGGTAGAAAGACTTGAAGTAGAATATCGTCGTTCGAATGGTTTTTATCTTTGGTGGGACTAAATTTATTGGTGATTTTAGACTTGTCTGTTACGAGCAGGTTGCAAATGTTTTGGAATCAAGCATTTGCAACCTAAAATTATCAATTGATCTGTTAAAAGAAAACAACACAACTAAAACCCACAGGAGAAACCGAAACGCTAGTGTTTTCTAAAAATGCAGCTAATTGCTTTCCATGTTTTTGATGCAATTGGTTTTGCACAATATCAAAAACAAATAAAAACCCACCTTGTAATAGCAGACTTTGCCCAAAACCTTTCCAACGGTCTTGATTATCTAAGTCATTCTTTGAGCGTTCTATCAAGTAAACGCCTGTTGCCATATATGCTAAATCTAATCCTGCGTTAAACAAAAGCACTTTTTGCATTTTGTGTTGTTCCGTTACTGATTCGGATAACGTCCAATTTTCTTTCTTTAAATCCTTTCGTACGCCAAAATATCCACCTGCTGCAATACTTAAATTAATCACATTCCAAATTCCATTCATTTGATGAAAGTACTTTGTACTTCCTTCTGTTTGCGTTGATAAAATACCGCCAACTGCCATATTTGTAACCGACCAACCGCCAAGGACAAACATCGATTTTTTACTAATTTCTAACCTTTCTTGATTGAATAGTTGAAGGTTTAAGTTATTATAGCTATCGTTTTGTGCGAATGAACTGAAAGTTGCAAAAAGCAATGAAGCAATTAGGAATATCTGTTTCATGTCTTAATTATTTAATTGGGTTCTTTGAAAAACCCTGTAAAATTGTAAAATATTATGGTTCTCTGAAAATTACTGTGGAAATATAATTTTTAGAGAAAATTAACAATAAAAATGACTTACCGTCAGCCGATTTTTGAAGCTTCCAGAATAATTTTCAAAGACCCAATATTATTTTTTGATAAGATTCTGTTGCCGAAAAGGAGTCAAGTGCGAGGAGTTACGTGTCAAAAAATTGACGGATTATCAATACTTTAGTTTTCTACGAAAATTTTCAAAGAACCCAGCTTAATGAGGCAATACAACAATAAAAACAGTTCCTTCTCCTAGTTTTGATTCTAACAGAATATTACCTTTATGTCTTTGAATAATCTTTTGGCAAGTTGCTAAACCAATGCCTGTTCCAGAAAAACGATTACCTTCCAAACGTCGAAACATCTTAAAAACATTGTCTTGATGTTCTGCGGGAATCCCGATTCCATTATCACTAAAACTCAACTCAACCTTTTGGTCAACAATCTTATGTTCTATTGAAACAATCGGTTTATCGCTAGTATTATATTTCAAACCATTGCTAATGATATTTTGAAACAGTTGAGTAATTTGTAAATAGTCGCCATTTATTTGAGGTAAACCTTCATAATGTATTTTAGCATTTTTTTCTTCAATAAACTCCTGAAGATTCTGAATAGAAATAGTCGCAATTTCATTTAAATCAAGCGGTCTTAGTTCTAATTCCTTTTGTTGAACTTTTGCAAGGTTTAAAACACCCGTAATCAATTTGTCCATCCTGTCCGCACCATCAATAGCATAATAAAAGAATTCCTTTGTCCTATCCAATGCTTCTTTATCCAGGGTTCTCCTAATTAAACCCATGTACGACTTAACCATTCGAAGTGGTTCTCGTAAATCATGCGAAACTACATGGGCAAACTGTTCTAATTCCTTGTTTGAGTTTTCTAAAGCCAGCGCATAATGACGAGATTCTATTTCTTGTTGTTGTAATATTTTTGTTTCGGCCTCTGTTTTCTCTTGTTCTAAGACTTTTTCTCGTAATGCTTTCTCTATTAATTCTTTTTCTAATCGGTAGATTTTATCATTTTTTGTAATGACTTCTTGGTTTTCTAATAAATCACCGCGCTGTTTTTTAATTATTTGAAAACCAATCATTCCAAAAAGAGAAAGACCTATTATGAGTAAAATTATCTGTAAATTTTTTATTTTTTGCTTTTGTTGTAATTCTTGTATTTCACTGTT
>CAZMEH010000310.1:0-1639 GCA_964564885.1 uncultured Saprospiraceae bacterium
CACTCGGGATGGCTACTCAAATTGAACTCTTTCAGGGTTGTAAAAAGCAAAAAAATAGTAATTGTCCATCTATATGGGTACGATAAGTTTCCAAAACCTCTTAGGTCTGATTAGTGGACTATTTGAAACAATTTCACTTTACTTATAACAATTAAAAAACACTAAGTTGACGACATTCGACTTAAAGTCGTCTGATAGCTCAATTTATTTAATTCCCGTCCAACCTCTTTAGCTCGTGGATAAGGGCAAAAAAAATCGGGCTTTAGCCCAATTCTAGTTACCAAGCAGGCTGCTCACTTCGTAACTATTTCATGATTTTTATAAAATTATCAAAATCACGAAATTTTTCAAAGAACCTTTTTAAAATAAAACACTAACGATAAGTGCTATAAATCCAGCAATAAGTATTAGAGCGGCTAAGGTAATCACACTAATGGTTATACCTTTATTTCGCTTTTCTTTACTGATACCTTCTTCTTTTTCTTTCAAACTTCGTAAACCCAGTCGAATACTAAGAATAGCACAAACTATTACTGCAATTATTCCAAATCCTCCTGTCAAAACAGTAAAGCCTAAAGATGCTAAAACCCACATGCTCATTCTGAAAGATTTTTCTCCATAAGACAAGTCTTTCCACTTCCGTTTTTCCCGCTTCGTCTTATTCTTTTTGAATAAAGGACGTTTTTTTATACGTATATCTTGAGTGGAAATTTCTTCCATTGAATATGCGCCTATCTTCGCATCAACTGTGTTTACTGGATTTAAGAGGAATAATACAACGATGCACTTTATAATAAGTGTTCGAGTTAAGCTTAATGAATATTTCATATTTCGGTTTATTCTATAACGTTTAAAAAGTCAATTAATAGGCTTTCAATTTTACAAAAATACAATTCTAAATAATCATTTTGTTAAAAAAAAGTTAAATCAATTTAAAAAATGAACGTTCATTCCTTTTTGTGCGTTTAGTATGACATGAACAAGAAAGTAACCGATAAACGTGAAGCTATTTTAGCAACAACTTTGGATTTGATTTCCGAAAGAGGATTTCATAATACGCCGATGTCGTTGATAGCAAAAGAAGCAAATGTTGCTGCTGGAACAATTTATCGCTATTTTAAGAATAAGGAAGATTTAATTAATCAACTGTTTTTAGAATGGAAACGCAGAATGGATGAAGCGACTTTTGAAGGTTATGATAAAGTATTACCTATAAAAGTACAGTTTCAATTGGTTTGGAAAAACGTGTTAAACTTCTACATTCAGCATCCAAAAGCATTTAAGTTTATTGAGCAATATTATTATTCGCCGTTCATCTCAGAGGAAACTCGAAGTGAAAGCGCAAAGTTTCATCATCCGATTACTCAGTTTTTTGAGGAATTTCAGAAAACGAATATTATTAAACAGTTACCAATAGACGCTTTATTTGCTTTGGTTCATGGTCCGATTGTTTCTTTAGCTCAATTCTACTTAGAACGAAAAACGGTTTTGAGTGAAGAGGAATTAGATGAAGTGATAGAAACGGTCTGGGAAGCGATTACGATTTAATTGATAATTGAAAAAGTATTAACGGACATCTTGCCCGTTTACGCAAAACAAGCACTAACAGGAAACACTCGTTTGCTATAAGCATTAATGA
>CAZMEH010000311.1:0-2168 GCA_964564885.1 uncultured Saprospiraceae bacterium
AATGGACAATTGATAACGAATAAATGTATAATCTTTAAAATCCAATTTTTTCTCTGAAACATTTTAAAATCGTTGTCAATTGTCAATTGTCCATTGTCAATTAAATTTACATTGTCAATTAAACCTACATTCTAGAATCAATCTGTTCTATTCTTCCTTTTATCAATTTTTGAACTGTTTCCTTGTCATTTTCGATAAATTCCCAGCCCATGACCGTTCTATCATCGCTACAGGAAACAAAAATATCGTCATTTATCCAACGAAGCGCATTTACTGAATTTTTATGTCCAGCGAGTTTGAACTTATCGATCGACTTGACAATATGAAAATTATACGCATCCCAAACTTTGATGTGTTTATCACGGCTTGCTGTTGCAAAATAATTTCCGCTTGGCTGAAAAGCAATATCATTTATAGTAAACCAGTGCGCAGGCTGTGTACTGATATTTTCAAAATCGTTCTTTAAATCCCAAACCTTGAGGTGAGCATCTCTCCCACCGCTCATCAAATTATTTCCGTCACCAGAATATCGGACTACAAAGACGGAGTTTTCATGTGCGTTTTCGATTTTTCGCTTGATTTCAAACGATGTTCCATCCAATATATAAATCGAATAATCACTAGAACCAATCGCAAATTCATTCCTAATTTCAGAATAATCTATGCTGCGAATACTTTTGTCTGTGACTTGAATGGTTTCCATCGGCTGGCAATTGTCAATATTCCATTTTGTGAATTTTCCGCCGCCGCCGCCAGAGTAAATATGCGCTCCGACTAGCTTTAAGGCAAAAGTACCTTTGCTATGGTGCGCAATATTTTTAATATTTTCATTCGTTTTTAAATCAATCCAGTGAATGCCGCCATACATATTACCAATCGCTAAACGGTGGAATTGTGGAATATAAGCCAAGGAAAAAATGTTGGATTTGACTTGCGCAATGACTGTTCCTACCTCAGAATCGTTGATATCCCATTTCACAACAAATCCGTCGCCAGCGCCTGTAATGAACGAATCTGGCGAATTATAACGGTCTATAGTATATACAGATGCCCGATGACCAATTAAATGGAATTTCTTTTTAATAAATATTTTTTTAAAATCTTGATCTGTTTTGGACATATATTTCAAATAAAGTTTCATAATAGGGTGTTAATTCTCTGACGCTGATTAGGAACTTGTTTAAGGTTTGAATTCAAACAAATTTGATGAAATTATTTAGATTTGCAAAATCTACTTTCTAATTCGCAAAACAAACTTGCAAGGTCGTTATACCGATAATTATCAATATGGCAAGTTTTACTTATAATTAAATGAGTATATTTCTTAAAAAGTCTATTCCCGAAAACGGGCAAATTGGTATTTGGAAAATTGAAGAACAAGAACAATTTTTCATCAATCAGCTGTCTTTATCGCAGGAACAAACTCAACAATTAGAGCAAAAACATCCCAAACATAAAATGGAATGGCTAGCTAGTCGACACCTTGTCAAAGAGTTAAGCAATGGTCAAAGTTGTTTGAAAGATGCTTTGGGTAAACCCTATTTTCCAAACTCGCCGTTGCAATTATCTATCAGTCATTCGGGAGAATTCGCTGCTGTTGTAACGCATTCTGAATCCGTTGGTGTTGACATTCAAAAAATCACGCCTAGGATTCGTCGAATTGCGCATAAGTTCCTACGTCAAGAGGAACAAGAAAGCTTAAAAGAAGTTTATTTTTTGGAACAGTTACACGTCATTTGGGGCGCAAAAGAAGCTTTATTCAAGGCATATGGTAAAAAAGAAGTAGATTTTAGAAAACATCTTTCTGTTCAACCTTTTCAATATCAGCCAAACGGAGGAAAAACCATCGGTCAAGTTCAGAAGGGTGATTATTTTGAAAAATTCGATATTATTTATGAACATTTAAATGATTATATTCTGGTTTATGTTATTCAAAAAACTTAATCGAATATTAACTTATTCCGATAGTTTCTCATGTAGTTTTTTTATACGTTGCACCCACCGAGGTTTCCGGACAGGCGTATTTTACGGGTTAGACAGGAATTAAACAAATTAAGCTGTCAGACGACTTAAAGTCATCTAACAGCTAGGTTTTAATCCAAAACCTGTATTCCTGTCCAACCTGCTTAGTACGCCTATCCCGAAACCTCGGTGAATGCAATAGAATT
>CAZMEH010000312.1:0-1976 GCA_964564885.1 uncultured Saprospiraceae bacterium
TTATCCACACTGAAAGTGTGCATAAGGAAAATTACTATAGGACCCGTTAAAATGTTCATTTAAAATATCAAGACCTTCTTGTTCTCCTGCGAAATGAAAACAGATATACGGACGATGAACGCCAATAGCTCTACCTTTATAAGTCTCTTTTTTACTAACTTTTTCAATATCTTCTACCGCAATACTAAGCGAACTAGAACTAACAGAACATTGGTCAACGGTTGCAGTTGCTACTTTCTTTCCTTCATAATCCAGCAATTCTATTTGCGTCGGCTCATTTGCGCTCTCGCTCAAACCATGAACCGAACCTAAGCTAATCTTCCATTTATAATCCGATGTATTATAAGTAACACTTCCTGTAATTCCTTCATTTTCAGAAGCACCACCAAGGAAATATTCGTTGCCTTGTACCTTATCAGTTGCGTAAATAGAAGGCTTTTGAGGATATTTTCCTTTTAGTCCTAATCTAGCACGATTCACTAAATCGGCATATGTTATCTTACCAGAAGAACGTTTTAGCATATCCAAAAGCATATGCGTAAAAATTCCAGAACCATTCAATTCATACGCCAATTGATTGTCTTCGCAACTTGCCAGCTGAACATGACGACCTTCTGGAAATACATCTCCTAATCCAGTTGCTTTAGCGACATCATCTCTTGAAATATCATCGGCAAATATAAATTGTGACCAATCTCTGCATTCCGCTTCACCTGTCAGACGAGGTTTTAATTCTCCACGAGTTCCACCGCCTGCATGACAAGAATCCATAATAATAACCGTATGCGGAGGCGTTGCTTTATCGCTCGTGACTTTATGCATCAAATACCTCAATTCCTTATCTGCAAAATCTGCTACATCTCCTGTTCTACTATCATGACAAACCATTGTACCAAGTAATGGTCGTGGCGAAAATGGATGAAATACTTCATCTGCTTTTTCGGATGCACCATGTCCAGAGAAGTAAAAAACCATCACATCTTCCTCTCCTGCTTGTCCGAGATGTTCTTGAAAATGCTGTACTACATTCGCCTTAGTTGCTTCTTTACTCAACAGCATTTTACCATCAAATTCAAATTCAGTATTCTTTGAACTCTCTTCTAAATATTCGTAAATAGCCTTCGCATCATTTTCGCAGCCATTTAGATTACTAACGCTATCCGCTAAAAATTCATTGACACCAACAGCTAAGAGATATAGTTTTTTTGACATTTTCTTTTTGGTTTTAGTAAGATTAAGTGTCGGACACCTTTGAGGTGTCCGACACTTGGATTTAGATTTAGAATAACTTTTTTAAAGTATTACGCAAGTTCTTTATAATCTGGATTTTGAATAACGATTGTCACCAACTCCGTACACCAATCTTCACTATCTGGACGACTACGGCGTTTGATTGCTCTTGAACCAACCGTTTCCGAACTAGGCGCAGGCAATGGATCTTGTTTCAGTTCCTCCACTTCAAAGCGGACAGTACTGACCAAAAGTTTTAAATCCCACGTCGCTTCTTTCCAATTATAAGCCCTGTGATAATCTTCAATTGCAGCATCCAAAGGAACTACATCTTTTTCCCAAACCCATAAATCTTGCTCCGCATCAATATAATCCACTTCGCCTTCTATCATTCCAGCATCAACACCGTATAACATATCCATTGCTAATAAACTACAATACAATTTCTTGTTACGAGTATTATTTCTAATGCCTATTCTCAATAAATCATCTGGAGAAATGACAATTCTTCCATCTTCTCCTGCTACTAATAATTCATCCTGACTATCATCAAACTCATCGTGCGCTTTGTAAACATCAATACTAACAGGAGCTGTTCCAGTTGTTGAAGCTCTTAGACGAGTTTTAGGATTTTCTAACGAACGAGTAAATTCCCACTTAGCAATAACTTGTAAGAACTTTAAAATACCTTCAATCGACTTGCTATCTGATACTGCTAATTCTTTAACAACAGGTCGTTTATCCGA
>CAZMEH010000313.1:0-2611 GCA_964564885.1 uncultured Saprospiraceae bacterium
CAAAGTACGAAGGCGTTTTAGGAACAATTGGAATGAGGTTTGCACAAGTGAATTTTGCAATAGAGAATTTTGCATTTCGTTTTGATGGTTATTGGAAAATTGACAAAGCAGGCGAATACCGATTTCGTTTATTAAGCGACGACGGTTCTAAACTTTGGATTAACGATAAAATGCTTTTGGATAATGATGGACCTCACGGAACGCAAGGACCAGAAATGATTATGAATTTAGAAATTGGTTACTATAAAATTAGAACAGATTATTATCAAGGCGGCGGCGGAATGGCTTTGATTGTTGAAATTAAAGAACCAAATTCCAAAAAATTCCATTCTATTGCGCCAGAAAATATATTTCACCACAAGGAAACGCAAGCGAGAAACAATAGTATTTCAAATATTCCAATGAGTGGAACAGCGATTCCAGGCGATAGATATTCACTGGTTGGCGTTCATCCGAGTTATGACTTGACGCAAGCTAGACCAAATGAGTTTACGCCAAAAGTCGGTGGAATGGACTTTTTATCTGATGGCAGAATGGTGATTAGTACTTGGGATCCTGCGGGTTCTGTTTATATTTTGGATAACGTTGACCAAGGTGATCCAAGTAAAATTACGACAAAACTAATCGGAAGTGGATTAGCTGAACCGCTTGGTTTGAAGGTCGTTGATGATGAAATTTATATTTTGCAAAAGCAAGAATTGACAAAACTCATTGACCATAACGGCGATGAAATTATTGATGAATATGAAACGGTTTCTAATGATTGGAAAGTTTCTTCTAATTTCCATGAATTTGCTTTCGGTTTAGGATATAAAGAAGAAAATGGAAAAGGTTATTTCTACGGAACATTAGCAACTGCAATTGAAGCAGGTGGCGCAAGTTCTAGTCCGCAGATTGCTGATCGAGGAAAAGTCGTAAAAATCGCTAAAGAAGATGGCAAAAGAACATTCATGGGACACGGTTTGCGTACACCGAATGGGATTAATGCGGTCAAAATTGGAACAGGAGAAAATGCAACGGAAGAAATTTTTGTAGCGGATAATCAAGGTGATTGGTTGCCAGCAAGTAAAATCGTTCATGTCAGTAATACGGGAAAAGATTGGTTTGGTTCTCGCTCGGTTGATCCAATTGGAGTAGCAACAATGACCGAAAAACAACCTGTTGTTTGGTTGCCACAAGACGAAATTGGTAATTCACCAAGTCAAATGATTGGCATTGATGATGGCGTTTATAAAGGTCAAATGCTACATGGCGAAGTAACGCACGGTGGTTTAAAACGTGTTTTTGTTGAAAAAGTAAATGGCGAATATCAAGGCGCACTGTTTAGGTTTACGCAAGGAATGGAAGCTGGAATCAACCGTATTTGTAAATCACCTGACGGCTCAATGTACGTTGGTGGAATTGGTTCTACGGGTAATTGGGGCCATGAAGGAGGTTTGTATTATGGTTTGCAGCGTTTCAAATTCAATGAGAAATCTACCTTTGAAATGTTAGCGGTTCGTGCAAAATCGAATGGAATTGAAATAGAATTCACAGAAGAATTGAAAGAAGGTGATGGTTGGAATATCGATGATTATGAAGTGAAACGCTGGTGGTACAAGCCGACCATTAACTACGGAGGGCCTAAAATGGATGAAACTGAATTGACTGTTTTGTCTGCAAATGTGTCAAAAGATAGGAAAAAAGTATTCCTTGAATTGGATGGTTTAAAAGAAAATCACGTAGTTTACTTACGTTTGAAAAATCATTTCGTCAGTGTTTTAAATCATTCACTTTGGACAACGGAGTCTTGGTACACGATGAATAATATTCCAACAAAAGTAGGAAATAAGACAACTTCTGCCGTTGATTATGGTTTAAATAAATTAACTTCATCAGAGAAAAAAGACGGTTGGCAATTGCTTTTCGACGGAAAAGACATTGCAAAAGATTGGCATTTATTTACAACGCCAAATGAAACAGGCGGTTGGTCAGTTGATGATAATGCGATGTTTTACAATCCTGCGCTTAGCAAAGGTGGTGATATTGTTTCTGATAATGAATACCAAAACTTCATTTTAGAACTAGATTGGAAAATACAGGATTGCGGGAATAGTGGTATTTTCTTCAATGTAGTCGAAGACAAAAAATACTATGCAACATATCTCACAGGTCCAGAAATGCAAGTTTTAGACAATGCTTGTCATCCAGATGCTCGTTATCCGATGCACCGAGCAAGCGATTTGTATGACATGATTTCTTGTAAATTTGAAACCGTCAAACCAGCAGGAGAGTGGAATCGAATTCGTTTGAAAATTGAAAATGGCAAAGTCGAACATTGGCAAAATGGTCATTTGTTGGTTCAATACGAAATGTGGACAGCCGAATGGGATAACTTAATTGCGAAGAGTAAATTTAGTATTGAAAAAGATAAAAACTTTGCTGATTTTGGGAAGGCTAAAAAAGGTCATTTGGCTTTGCAAGATCATGGCGATAAGGTTTGGTATAGAAATATTAAGATTAAAGAATTGAAATAGAGGAGAACAGAGAGTAGAGATGAGAGAACAGAGGTATTATTTTTTGAATTAATATTACCCTTTCATGGTGTTTTTATAAATTTTCAAAAAACACT
>CAZMEH010000314.1:0-7089 GCA_964564885.1 uncultured Saprospiraceae bacterium
TATTAGTGGTCATTATATCATTCAGCCGAGCGGACATCGAATGATAGATTTTAGTGAAGGGCGTGGTTTGGTTCGTGATAATAACTATCGATTTTATTATATCACCGAAAATAATCGGATTTATAAAGGTTATTATCAAAGTGCTGGCGGTTTTCAAGATGGCGTTGCGACGGTTAAAAAACGTGGTAAATGGGGCTTGATAAATGATAAAGGAATCGAATTGATACCGCCAAAATATGATAAAGTAGAATCATTTAATAATGGTTTTGCTAAAGTTCGTATCACGCAGTTTAGCGGAATTGTAACCGCAACAGGAAAAATTGTTGCAGAAGCAAATTATGAATATATTACTTATGCTGGCAATGGTTTATATCGAGTTGAGGAAGGTGATAAAGTTGGTTATTTTAATAATGAAGGTACTTGGATTTGGAAATTGCAGCGATGATATTTCTTCGCTGTACTAGCAATAAAGGATAGTTAATATAAAAGATGAAGCAATTGATATAAAAGATAGTTCTATGCTAGTGGATGATTGTAAATTAGACTTATAATTAACCAAAATATTATTAGCCATGAGTAGAATTATAAAAGTAGTCTTTTTATTGATTAGCATTTTTAGCATGTTCTCTTGTAAGAATATAATTAGAAGCACAGAGTCATTAGTAGAAAATAAATTATTGATTGTTGATGAAGAGAAAGAAGAACCAGTCATAAAAAAAGATAGTTTTATAAGTCAGTTGAATAATCCAGCAATAGAACTGGATGAAACAGAATTTAAAAACGAATTGGGATTTGATACACTAAAAAACATTAATCCGAATGCGGTTCATATTGTAAAAATATACGGACAGAAAGAACTAGACGGCTTTTTTGAATTATCTCCTACCTTTTCTTCTTTAGAAAAACTATCTGTCATTAATGTTTCAATGAGTGATGTTCTTTTTGATACTTTGATGAACAAATTAGAAGATAAGGCACATTTCAAGAAGTTGATGATTCATCATTGTGAATTAAAGAAATTACCTCCAACTATTGTAAAATTGAAGAATTTAGAAGCTTTTTTATCTTTTTCAAATCCTTTAGCAGAATTACCAGCAGAGATTGGATTAATGAAAAATCTACGTGAAATAAATATTAACGATGCTAATCGCCTTAAAGTACTTCCGCCCGAAATTGGACAGTTAGAAAAACTAGAACAATTATCCATCGGAGGTACTAAGATAAAAACTATTCCTGCTGAAATTGGTAATTGCAAATCATTGTGGCATTTTGGAGTTGGTGGTGCTCAATTAAAAACTTTACCACCAGAAATTGGTTTATGTACTAATTTGACTTATGTGAATATAGCTTCTAATAAAATTACAAGTCTGCCCGAAGAGATTGCAAATTTATCAAAATTGGATAATTTTAATGTCATGTATAACCAGTTAAGTGAATTGCCAATTAGTTTTACAAGATTGAAAAAATTGACTTTTTGTGCTTTAGCCCACAATCAATTGGAGGTTTTTCCCAAAGAAGTATTAGAATTAGATAATCTTATTACGCTTTGGATACATAAAAATCCACTTACTACTATTCCTGTCGAATTAGGCGATTTAACAAATTTGAAGTATTTAATGGCAGATGCTGAAAAAGTTAATCCGTCAGATTTGCTTAAATTAATGAATAAAAAGCCTCAATTATCTATTCGAGATGCGAAGAGTAAGAGAATCCATTAAAAAAGATTTTAGATTTTAATACTAATCCATATCCATATCTGAAATTCACATTAATTATAAATTATTTCGCTCCTGCGTTGCTGATTATTGAAAAACTTATAATGTTTTGTATAACACAAAAACAATTGTAACAATCAGCGACGTAGGAGCGAAACAATTCAACAATCAAATATTACTAACAATATCCGTAATCGTCTGATAATTACCCATCGTATAATAATGTAAAACAGGAACGCCAGCCGCTTTAAGCTCCTTAGATTGAGCAATACACCATTCAATACCGACTTGTGTTCTTGCTTCGGCATTTTTAGCTTGCACCATAGCTTTAGCTAAATCAGCTGGTAAATCAAGGTAAAACATTCTAGGCAACGAATTCAATTGATACTTCTTAGTCAATGGTTTCAACCCTGGAATAATCGGAACATCAATACCAATGGCTCTACAGTTTTTTACAAAATCAAAATATTTCTGATTATCGAAAAACATTTGCGTTACAATATAGTCTGCACCAGCATCTACTTTTTCTTTTAAATACTGTAAATCCATTTCCATATTTGGCGATTCAAAATGTTTCTCTGGATAACCTGCTACGCCAATACAAAAATCAGTGCTTTCTCCATTGACAATGGTTTGGTCGAGATATTGCCCTTCGTTCATAGACTTGATTTGCTTCACCAAATCCGACGCATAATTGTTCCCTCCTACTTCTGGCGCAAACTTCGTTTCAAATCTTTGCGCATCTCCTCGAAGTGCCAAAACATTATTAATACCTAAAAACGCCAAATCAATCAACGCATCTTCCGTCACACCTTTTGTAAAACCGCCGCAAATCAAATGCGGAACAGCATCAACACCATAACGGTGCATAATTGCTGCGCAGATACCAACCGTTCCTGGACGTTTGCGAATTGCCGTTTTTTCAAAATAACCGCTCGCCCTTTTATTATAAATAAATTCCTCTCGGTGATAAGTTACGTCAATGAATGGTGGCTTGAATTCCATTAAAGGGTCAAGCGTATCAAAAATATTTTTGATGCTTCCACCTTTCACAGGCGGTAATATTTCAAAAGAAATAAGTGTATTGCCTTTCGCTTCAGCAATGTATTCTGTTACTTTCATTTTTCTTTTTTATCAAATTTTGGTTGTTCAAAACTTGAATTATTCTGATTGCAACGTTTTATAATGAAGAGAAAAGAACTATAATAGAAAGCCTTCAAACCACAAAGTGGTTAAACATGAATAGCCATGGGTGAAACCCATGGTAGAATTGAAAATACAAACCAACTACGAAGTAGTTGAACACTAAAACTTCATAATGCTTTTATATTCAACTACTTCGTAGTTGGTTGTCATTCTAATTTATGACCATGGGTTTCACCCATGGCTATTCATGTTTAACTACTTCGTAGTTATTTTCTAAAAATACTTATCTTTTCTAGCACTTTAGGCTATCATTCAAAATGCTACAATCAAGATTTTTTAATTATTCTTACTACTTGCGATAATGCCCTTTCACCAATTATTAAATTGAAAACAAATCAACCTATAAAATCAAATAAAAACAATTATACGTTATGTTTACCATTAATTTTGATTTTATACTACTTTGTGGTTGCGAATTTGATAAATAATTGAAAATAATGAAAAGAAATATAGAAGAAATTTCAAAAAAGCGGATTTTAGTCATTGATGGCGCTATGGGCACAATGATTCAACGCTATAAATTGACGGAAAACGATTTCAGAGGCGAACGTTTTGCGAATTTCCACAAAGATTTACAAGGTAACAACGATTTACTCTCGATTACTCGACCAGATATAATTGAAGCCGTTCATAAAGAATACTTAGAAGCGGGTGCGGATATCATCGAAACGAACACTTTTAGCGGAACAAGTATTGCGCAAGAAGATTACGATTTACAAGACCTCGCTTACGAATTGAATATAGCTTCTGCGAAAGTTGCTCGTAAGGCAGCGGATGATTATACGGCATTGAATCCAGACAAACCTCGTTTTGTTGCTGGTGCGATTGGGCCAATGAATAAAAGTTTAACGCTTTCACCAGATGTAAATAATCCAGGTTTTCGCTCGGTGACTTTTGACCAAGTGATGGAAGCTTATTATGAGCAGATTTGCGGTTTGATTGATGGCGGAGTGGACACGATTTTGGTAGAAACTGTTTTTGATACGCTGAATTGTAAAGCGGCATTATATGCTATTGATAAATGTTTCGAGGACAAAGCCGTGAAGTTACCGATTATGATTTCGGGAACAATCACGGATGCGAGTGGTCGAACTTTATCTGGTCAGACCTTGGAAGCATTTTGGATTTCTGTGAGTCATATGAACTTGTTTAGCGTTGGTTTGAATTGTGCTTTGGGTGCGAGAGAATTGCGTCCGTATTTGCAAGAATTATCCAATTTGGCGCATTGTCGAATTAGCGTTTATCCAAATGCTGGTTTGCCAAATGAGTTTGGAGAATATGACCAAACGGCTGACCAAATGGGTATTTTGATGGATGATTTTGTCGATAGCGGTTTTGTGAATATGCTCGGCGGATGTTGCGGAACAACACCTAGTCATATTCAGAGAATGGCGGAATACGTGCAAGACAAAACACCTCGTGTTATTCCGGAGAAGCGTTTAAGAACTCAATTTAGTGGTTTAGAGCCATTGGTTGTTCGTTCTAATACCAACTTTATCAATATCGGAGAACGCACAAATGTAACTGGTTCTCGCAAGTTTGCACGGTTGATTAAGTCGGATTCTTATGATGAAGCTTTGGCTGTTGCGTTGCATCAAGTAGAAGGTGGCGCACAGATTATTGATGTCAATATGGATGAAGGTTTACTTGATTCTAAGGCGGCAATGGTGAAGTTTTTGAATTTAATTGCGTCTGAGCCAGACATTGCGAAGTTGCCAATTATGATAGATTCTTCAAAATTTGAAGTAATCGAAGCAGGTTTGAAATGCGTGCAAGGTAAAGCCGTCGTCAATTCTATTTCGATGAAAGAAGGCGTTGAGCAATTCATTGAACAAGCAAAAATTGTCCGACGATTTGGTGCAGCAGCGGTTGTGATGGCATTTGATGAAGATGGTCAAGCGGATACGATTGAGCGCAAAGTTGACATTTGTAAACGAGCCTATGATATTTTAGTCAATCAAGTTGGTTTCAGTCCTTATGACATCATTTTTGACCCGAATATTTTTGCGGTAGCAACAGGAATTGAAGAGCATAATGAATATGCGATTAACTTTATAGAAGCAACTCGACAGATAAAAGCGGCTTGTCCAGGCGCAAAAATCAGTGGTGGTGTTAGTAATATTTCGTTTTCGTTCCGTGGAAATAATGCGGTTCGGGAAGCGATGCACTCGGTATTTTTGTATCATGCGGTGAACGCAGGCATGGATATGGGAATTGTCAATGCGGGTATGATGGAAGTTTATAAAGACATTCCAAAAGACTTATTGATATTGGTCGAAGATGTTTTATTTAACAGAACGCCAAACGCTACGGACGCATTAACAGAATATGCTGAACGAGTTAAAGGCGGTGGAAAAAAACGAGTTCAAGATTTAACTTGGAGAACTTGGGACGTTGAAAAACGCTTGTCTCATGCTTTAGTTCGAGGAATTACCGCATTCATTGACGAAGATACCGAAGAAGCCCGTTTGAAATATCCTGCGCCTTTGAGTGTGATTGAAGGCCCTTTGATGGATGGAATGAATATCGTTGGAGATTTATTCGGAAGTGGCAAAATGTTTTTGCCACAAGTGGTAAAAAGTGCGAGAGTAATGAAAAAATCTGTTGCTCATTTAACGCCTTATATTGAAGAGGAAAAAGCAAAAAGTGGTGGTTCTGCTAGAGGAAAAATCCTTATGGCAACCGTAAAAGGCGATGTTCATGATATTGGTAAAAATATCGTTGGTGTTGTTTTAGCGTGTAATAATTTTGAAATTATCGACATGGGCGTTATGGTTCGTGCGGAAAAAATATTAGCGGAAGCCAAAAGACTAAATGTTGATATTATTGGTTTGAGTGGTCTAATCACGCCATCTTTGGATGAAATGGTTCACGTTGCGCAAGAAATGGAGCGTCAAGGTTTCACGATTCCATTGCTGATTGGCGGTGCAACGACTTCTAAAACCTATACTGCGGTAAAAGTTGAGCCACAATATTCTGGTGCGGTCGTTCACGTTTTGGATGCTTCTCGAAGCGTCGGCGTTGCGAGCAAGTTATTGAGCGAAACGAAAAGTGCAGATTATATTTTAGATATTAGAAAGGATTATGATAGAATTCGTGAGCAACGTAAGAATAGAACTTCTTTCAAAAAATACTTGACTTTAAAACAAGCGAGAAAGAATAAATTGCAATTAGATTGGACAAAATTTACGCCTATCAAACCTGTAAAATTAGGCGTTCAAGTGTTTGATAATTATTCTTTGAAAGAGTTATCTAGTTATATTGACTGGACACCGTTTTTCTCTTCTTGGCAAATGAAAGGAAAATATCCTGATATTTTTGAAGATAAGATTCTCGGAGTTGAAGCAAAGAAATTATTCGATGATGCGCAAGGTTTGCTAAAACAAATCATTGACGGAAAATGGTTAACGGCTAGGGCGGTTATCGGTTTATTTCCTGCAAATGCGGTGAATGACGATGATATTGAGGTTTATGCGAATGATGACCGAGCGGAAATTCAAACGATGTTGCGTAATTTGCGTCAACAGCGAGAGAAAGCCAAAGGGCAACCGAATATTAGTTTGACGGATTTCATTGCGCCAAAATCAACGGCAAATGATTATATCGGAGCGTTTGCAGTAACAACTGGAATCGGCATCGAAGAACACGTCAAACGTTTTGAAGCGGAACACGATGATTATAATGCGATTATGTTAAAAGCATTAGCCGACCGTTTTGCGGAAGCTTTTGCAGAATGTATGCACCAGCGTGTTCGCAAGGAATTTTGGGCTTATACAACAGATGAAACATTGACGAATGAGCAGTTAATTTCTGAAAAGTATCAAGGCATTCGACCTGCGCCAGGTTATTCTGCTTGTCCGGAACACACCGAAAAGCAAACGCTTTTTGAATTGTTGGATGTGACGAATAACATCGGTATTTTATTAACGGAAAGTTGTGCGATGTATCCTGCGGCTTCGGTTAGCGGCTGGTATTACGGAAATTCAGAGTCTAAATATTTTGGCTTAGGTCAAATCAGTAAAGACCAAGTTCAAGATTATGCGGAACGAAAAGAAATGTCTTTTGAAGCGACTGAAAAGTGGCTTTCTCCTTCTTTGAATTATGATGTGTAGAGAAATGGACAATTGACAATGGATATAAATGAACTTGTTTAAGAACTCATGCTAAA
>CAZMEH010000315.1:0-15878 GCA_964564885.1 uncultured Saprospiraceae bacterium
AAACGTAACTTTCAAAGCGTTTTAAATGCCTTTTAAACCAAGTTAATTAAACGTTAAAGATGTTTTAATAACAAGTATGCGGTAATCAATATCTATAAATTTGTCGTTCATAATTGTATGTAAATGACAAATTATCAAGGAATTACGATGGAAGGGATAACAAACAGGTCAATTTTAACATTATAAACGTTATCTAAGCAAGTGTTAAATTTTTTTGCTAAATTGTATTATTCAGAACTTAGAGCTAATTCAATTATAGTTTTTATTATATTCTATGTTAAATAAAAGAGCAATTTGGGGCATTATAGGATTGATGAGCGTAGCATTGCTAGGCATCATTATCATGCAATCCTATTGGATTAATCAGTCCTTGAAAGCCAGTAATGCACAATTTGATAAAAGTGTCATCGCTGCACTCAATCAAGTTTCTAAGAAATTAGAATATGCAGAAGTTTATGCAACAACTTCTGATTTTCTGCGTCCTGCAATACCGTCAAATATGCAAAGTGAGCTTTTTGCAGAAGTTGAAGGACGTTCGGGCAGTAGTTTTGTTTTGTATCAAGATGTCCCTTCGGATAGCTTTCTTATTATAGAGCCAACCGAATATTACGAAGAACACGATAAAGAAAATTGTAATTGTGCGAATTGTCAGCAGTCTCGTATTGAAACTAATTTTGATGCATTTTTCGAGCATTTTAGAACAGCATTCGCCAAGCAATCTACTTGTGATAAACCAATTAATCAACGTATAGATTTTGATAGTTTTGATGAATTACTAAGGGCAGAAATGCGTAATCAAGGTATTCAAATCAACTACGATTATGGTGTTTATTCGGAACGTCGAAAGTCGTTTGCCGTAACTAGCATTCAAAATCCGAATGCGCAAGAAAATCCGCTTGTAGCGCAAGCGAGTATGATGAATTTATTGGAAACGCCTTATCAAGTGCGCCTATTTCCAACAGATATACATTTGCCAGGTTACTTAATGGTCAGCTTTCCGAGCAAAAATAATTACATGTGGCGAGAAGTACTCCCGATGCTAATTGGTTCGATTGTATTTTCTTGTATCATTTTATTCTGTTTTGCTTACACCATTCAAGTCATATTTAATCAAAAGAAACTTTCTGATATTAAGAGTGATTTTATTAATAATATGACTCACGAATTCAAAACACCCATTGCTACAATTTCCATTGCGACAGACACAATTGTTAGTCCAAAAATATTGGGTAAACCTGAGAAAATCAAGCGCTTTGCTAGTATTATTCAACAAGAAAACCGTCGAATGTTAGGGCAAGTTGAGAAAGTTTTACAAATGGCGCAATTGGATAAAAACAAGTTTAATCTTAAAGTAGAACAGGTTGACATTCACGACATTATCGAAAACGCTATTGCCACTATTAGCTTGCAAGTAGAGAAGCGAGGTGGAAAGATAGTGCAGTACCTTGACGCTAATACTGCGGTCATTGAAGCAGACGAAACGCATGTAACTAACGCTATATATAATCTTCTGGACAATGCGAATAAATATTCTACTGAAACGCCAGAAATAACCGTTTACACTAAGAGTATTCGCAACGGTATTCAGATTGCGGTTCAAGATAAAGGCTTAGGAATGAGTCGGGAGGCTCGCAAAAACATTTTTAATAAATTCTATCGAGTACCAACAGGTAATGTGCATGATGTCAAAGGGTTTGGTCTAGGTTTGAGTTATGTAAAAGCAATCATGACTGCTCATAAGGGTGACATTGACGTTAAAAGTGAGTCTGGAAAGGGTAGTACTTTTACACTTCACTTTAGACATGAACTGGAAGAAGTTTAAGAAAACTGGGACAATCCCAAGCTATCAGAACAAGTTGGAAAAATGTTTTAAAACAATATTCCATCATTCCAATTCTCTAATTTGTCCCGATAGCTCGGGATTGTTCTAGTTATAAGTTCCTGATGAACAAAAATCATACAATAAAATGGAAGAAACGACGAAAATATTATTAGTAGAAGATGACCCAAACTTAGGAGAGGTTTTGTGTTCATACCTTGAAATGAACGACTTCGATGTAACTTTAGCTACAGACGGAGAAATGGGTTATGAAAAGTACAAAAAAGATGAGTTTGACCTTTGTCTTTTAGATGTTATGATGCCTAAGAAAGATGGTTTTTCATTAGCAAAAGACATTAGAGAACATGACGAGGATATCCCGATTATATTTTTAACTGCCAAAGCAATGAAAGAAGATATTATCGAAGGCTTCAAAAGAGGCGCAGATGATTATATCACCAAACCTTTCAATACACCAGAATTAGTTTACCGTATTCAAGCTATCTTGAAACGTAGTAAGGCAAAAGTTCCGCCGAAAGAAGAGGCTAAGGAGTTTCAAATTGGCTCGTTTCACTTTAATTATCCGCTTCGTATTTTAACAAATGGCGATAAAAAGGATAAACTTTCTCCAAAGGAAGCACAGCTTTTGAAGATGTTTTGTATGTATATGAACGATATTTTACCTCGTTCGGAAGCGTTGAAAAAGATTTGGGGCGAAGATAATTACTTCACCGCTCGTAGTATGGACGTCTTTGTAACGAAGCTTCGTAGATACCTAAAACCTGATTCAAATATTAAAATTGTAAACATTCATGGTAATGGGTTTCAGTTAGTTGTCAACTCTGATGACGCTTAATTATTGACGCTTAAAATGTAATATTTTTAATAAAAAAAGGTTCAAACCACTTTAACTGGTTTGAACCTTTTCTATTAAAACTGATAGTTGTATACAATTTGTCCGACTTCTGGTAGCGATATCGATAGTAATCGGTAGGTCTCACCTCTATCTTCTTATTTAATAAGGTTCAACTTCTTCGCCGTCTAAGTTGAAGAAAGTAGGTAAAGCTTTTCCACCTAAGTATTCGATGATAATTTTTGAAAAATCTTCTTTATCTTCTCTATCATTTAGTGTTGTCGTAGGTTGAGCGTATTTATCAAAGTACGTTTGTTCTATGATACGACCATCATCATCATATTGATATCTAATAATTGATGCAGCATAATCAATAAATACTTTATCAGCTATAAATATTCGTTTTTCACTAATCTCATTATTATCATCATATGAGTATTCAATAATTGGCGTGCCGTTCTTTAGAAATAAACGGGTATCGACATCATAGTACATTACTTTAGTCACTCTATCTTTATTATCATACTTCATTTCAACCATTGCTGGCCCTACATTGTTAATTTGATAGAGTGTTTCAAACTCATCAAAATACTTAATGCTTACCATGTTGTTTCTTGTATCGTACTCATACGCATAAATAGCGACTCCTTGCTCATCGTAGTATAAATCGCCATTACTGTCATGATATTTTTTAACAGCTAATCGGTCGTTAGTATCAAAAAAATTGATTTCTACTGTTTCAGCATCAAGTACTTCTGTCTTTTTATAAAATTGCTGATTACTTATATTAATCATTTCTTTAGCATCACTACTATTGTTCTGCGTTTTAGAAGCTGCAAACTCTAAGTCTTGTCCATTTGAAAAGGATATAAAGCAAAAAAAAATTGTTGCTAGTGAGATGAGTTTTATCATGTGTTTTTTTATTTGGGTACTTTTTAGGATGAATGGTATTTTAAAGCAATTGCTTAAAGCCTTACTCTTTATTGTCTACGATTGATTTAGAAGTAATTTCTCTGTTGTTCACTACACTGACGCCTTTAGGCACATAAAATGTATAGATCAACTTTTCAATCAATAAACTTCCTTCTTTATCTATCTGGACATCTTCTTTATAGTTTGGCTGATTAATCATAAAAGCACCTACTGTATCGGGTGTCAATGACAAATTGTATCTTCCTTTAGAAATTAAAAACCTCATAATATTCGTACTTGCGTTTTCATATGTGATGGCAATTTGTACTCGTGCAAAACCTTCTGTATCCCACGTTTTTGTAATTATCTCTCCGTCTAAATCAACGAATAAGGTTTCAACGCTATTAATATCTAAAGTCTTGACAAGTGTTTTATTAGCTTGTTGTGCATTTGCTATAGCAAAAATGGCTAATAAACATATGGTTGTAATGTATTTCCTCATGACGATTTATTTTAATTAAGTAACAATTAAAAATTAAGTATCCGTTAATTTTTTACACCCTCCTAAGGAACGGTGTAAAAATAACTTATAACATTTGGCTACTTCTTTAGCCTGCCTGCCGCAGGCAGGCACCAACTCAAATGATAAAAGTATTCCCAATGCCCTACATTGACAAGGTTTTGATAATCTGATTTGGCACAAAATAATCTACCTAAACTGTTATAACTTATTTTTTTATCGTTCTTTAATAATCACAATAGGTTCGCTGACTTTTAACCTGCACTTAATTAGGAACAGTTACTTATATTTTTTGATATATATAATATAGCTTTATATATACTTAGCAAAAACAATACCTAACACTCATATCTGATTGAGTGTTAGGTATTATTTTCAACAATAAATACTACACAAACAAAATATATTCAAAGTAAAGAAGCTGATTTTTTAAAATCATCCATAAGTTCATTCTGATTCTTACTAGTTTTTCTCTAACAAAAATTAATTCTATTAACGTTTAATTACTATAATTTAAGGTTCTTGGCGAATTTAGTGGAGAGTAGGGTTTTGATGAAATTTTCATTCTAAAATAACGCTAACCGTGTGCTGTCTTTGAACACTTTCAACGAAAATCTAAATTTAACTTTAAATAACACAAGCTATTTACTGAATTTTATTTGTTAGGTGCTATATCACATCACAGTCAATATTTCCTCCACTTCTTTATAGGTTTGATTCATATTTTCAGAATTATCCAATCCTGCGAAAAGTGCCATTTCACAGTTTTTAAGAACTTTAATTACCCTATCAATATGCTGATCAAGATCTTGTTTCTCTAATTGTGCTTGAACATTATCTTTTGACAATTCCGAATTCGGAATATTGAGTTTATCGCTGATGAAACCAAGTAAGGTTTTTGAAATTTCATCATAAAATTGGCGACTATCATTATTATCGAAATGTATTTTTGCTTGCGACAGACGTTGTGTTGCGATGCTATTCGCTTTCATTCGCTTGCGAGTAATTGGGTCAATATTCGCATCTTTAACCAATTGTTGTTTATAATAAAAAGCACCGCCTAAAGCTAAAAATGGCAATAGTAACATTATCCAAAAGCCAGCTGAACCATAAAAACTAGATTGATTATGTAATTTTCCATCCAATTGTATAAAACGAATATCACCTTCTGCTTTTTTCTTCGTAGATTTTTCGGTCACTGCGCCAGTACCTTTTAAAATAGTCATAACGATTTGATCATCTTCTATCGTTTCATAAGTTTCCTTATTTGGATTGAAAAAGGTGAAGCTTGGCGCAAATAAAAACTCACCGGCTTGTTTTGCAGAAATCAAATATTCAAAAGTTTTGATATAGAATTTTTCAGAATTTTCTTCATAAGAACTTTCCGTAATTCGTGGGTCGTAAATATCAAATTGCTCTTCTGGCAAATTCAAATTAGGAGCAGCAATACGTTTAACGTCGCCTTTTCCTTTGATATCAACTTTCAGCTTAAATGTTTCATCAGTTGTCAATCGGTTCTGATTGACATTTACTTGCAATAAATATTCTCCAACCGTACCCGAAAAATTATCTGGACTTGGCGTTGGTAAAGCTTTAGTTTTTAAACTCAACCTATTCGACGCAATCGTTTCTACTTTATAATTAAAAACGCCTTTATCAACCGCAATACGCATCGTCATTGGATCAATTTCAATATCGCCTTCTTGCTGTGGCGAAAGCAACATTCTACGAACTAATTTTGTCGTATAAGGAACGTCTTGCAATTTCTTATTGGCAGTTCTTTTGCCCAAATCTTGCACATCTTCCGTAAAAACACCTTTAAAATCGGGACTTCTTTCGATTTTATAAGACTCAATATTGTGTCGGGTATAAATTATAAAATCTAATAAAACCTGTTCTCCGACGTAAACTTCATTCTTTGTCAACTCTGCCACCAAAGCAACGCCAAGATTAGAATTGAGGTTTTGTATCGTTGTCTGCCTTTTCTCTTTGGTAACTTTTATCGTTACTTTATTACTTTTTAAGCGCCGTCCATTCCATTTAATACTAGCTGCTGGAATCGTAAAAGTTCCTACTTTCTTTGGTACAAGTGTATAAATGAAGTTTTGCTCAGAGGAGATTTTACCATTAAAATTATACTGACGAAAGCCCGTCGAAGGTCCTTGAACATTAAAATTATTTAATCGAGGTAAGTTAAAACTCTTTCCTTCTGCGTTTTTAAGAGAATAGGTAATTTGAAAATAATCACCCATTGCCACTTGATTTGTACTCGCTTTCGCTTCTAGCTTCACATTCTGCGCTATTGCACTGATACTAAACATCATTATAAATAGAAATGTAGTGTATAAATTCTTCATTTGAAACTCTAACTGTACCGTCGTCCCGATAATTATTGGGATTAATCGACTAGGTGTATTAAAACATATGCCTAGTGTTAGCTAAACATCTTGTCGAAAGTCGACGATACGAAAAAATTAACCCATCTTTAACAGGTAATCACATGTTTCTTGATAACCGATTTCGTATATTTTATTCATACTTTTCGTATCAAAAAGACTATAATTACTCAACTCTTTAGGTGCTAAAATATGGTCGCATAAGTCAAATTGGTCTACCGCTTTCGAGCTAATCATCAATTTTCCTGCACGATTGACGAGCTTAATTGGATTTGACATTTCTTCTAGCGTTACATCTTTAAACATAGATACAAACGAACCGAATATGGTCAAATTTTTATTTAAAAGGGGCTTAACTGGAAAATTATCCATCGCTCCGCCATCTACGAATATCGAACCATCGATTTCTATCGGTGTAAAAATGCCAGGAATAGTAGCCGAAGCAATTACTTTTCGCTTGACGTCTCCAGTGCTAAAATAAACCAATTTGCCTTTTAAAATATCCGTTGCATTTACAATTAGCTTGCATTGAAGCGCATCAAATGAATCATTTTGAATAATAGAATCTAGTGTTGAAATGTACTTTTCTGAATTAAACATTCCAGTCCTTTTCGTACTTACCTTTCTTAAACTAAAGATATTTGCATTTGCTGAAAAGTAATCTAGCATTTCTTCCGTCGTACATCCAGCCGCATAAAGCGCACCGACCAGCGCACCAGAACTACATCCCGACACGTAATCTGGTTTTATCCCAAATTCGTTTAATGCTTTCAAAAAACCAACATGAGCCAATCCTCTTACTCCGCCACCAGAAAGGACAACGCCTATCTTTTTCTTCATTTATTTAATCGTTTCATTAGGAGTTTTGGTTCTTTGATTAATATACCTTAGGATCAATCACTAATCACCAAAAGTCTCGAAGAGCCTGACTTATCTCCGCCTAATTATACCTTTTTTAATCCAAAAGAACATTAGTAATCCGCCAAAAATTGCACCGCCAAGATGAGCAAAATGTGCTACATTATCCCATTGAAAATCCTTGACGCCTAAGAAAAGTTCTATTAGCATATAAATTGGTATAAAATATTTAGCCTTAATCGAAATTGGAATAAAAATAATTTGCAACCCATCATTTGGATATAGCATTGCAAAACTGATTAAAAGTCCCATAATAGCGCCAGATGCTCCAACCATTGCGCCATTATATTTGATATTCATATTTCCTAAATAATCATTTGTGTAGTTTTGACCATTCGCAATTATTTCTGCGCCTTCTGTTTGAATTTGCGCCAAAACATCCGCTGGTAAGTCAGACAATTGATACCAAATAATTCCCATGTGCAACACAAATGCCCCGATTGCAGAGAAGAAATATAAGAAACAAAACTTCTTGATATCCAATTGTTTTTCCAAAAGACTTCCAAACATCACTAAGGCGTACATATTGAATATTAAATGATTCAAACCTGAGTGCATGAAAATATGAGATACCGTTTGGTGCGGCATGAATAGCGAACTTTCAAAATAATGTAATGCCAATGTTTGCGTTAACTGTGGCAACAGCGAAGCCAAAATGAACAACGCAATATTCATTAGTAAAAGTACCGTTGTAGCTTTTGGTAAATCTTTAAAAAAATTTGAATTCATAAGAACTATGGATAATGATGTAAAAAATGATAAATGTTCTTTAGGATGAATAAAGACTAATCGTCTGATTAAAAAGAGAATTACATTTTATAAACCTTCTTACGTTTCTTTGTTTTTGATGGATTTTCTTTAGGTTTTACCTCCTTCTTAGGCTGCATCGGTCGAGGTTGACTTCCAAAAGGATTTCTACGAAACATTCCAAAATCATTTCCAAAACCAAATTCATTTTCCACACTAGGTGGATTTGGCGTAGTCGCTATATCTGCCACAACGACAATCAACGGTTCAGAAACATATATTTCACCATTGACTTCAAAAGAAGCGGCTTCTATTTCATAAATATCTTTCCCGTAATGCGTCAAAACATAAGTCAATGATTTTGACATCGTAGAAACACCATTGACAATAGAAGTCATCGTTGAATTACCTGTCAATTGCGCTGCTTCAAAACTCTCAAATGCTGGCGCAGTAAATTGCGCATTCATTTTATTTTCAATCGTGAACGTTACTTGAATCGTTTCTTCGTAGCCAACGGTATCTTTATACAATTCTGCTTTGACGGTTATATCTTGCGCTTGCAAAGTCACCGTCATTAATATTCCTATAATTAACGTAAGTATTTTCATTCTTTAGTTTTTTTAGAAAGAGAAGAGAGAGTAGAGACCGCTACGCTGAGAGAAGAGAGAACGAAAAACGTATAAATATCTCTCTTCTCTCAGCGCAGCGGTCTCAGCTCTCTCTTCTCAGAATCTACCAATCCTTATCTGATTTTCGTTTTTTAGACTTCGATTTATTTAGTTTTTCTTGAACCTTGCGTTCTTCATCGTTCATAATCTCTAATAGCTTCTCCGCTTCTTTCTTACTAATTTGTTGACCATCTTTCTCGCCGTCTTTCTCTTCGGGCTTATTTTTATCTTGCTCACCATCCTCTTTCTCACCTTGATCTTTTTCTTCCTCTTGCTTTCCGTCTTTTTCGTTCTCTTGCTGCTTATTTTTATCGTCCTCTTTATTATCGTCGCTTTTATCCTGCTTATCTTTATTCTGGTTTTGTTGCTTTTGCTGCTGTTGTTGCCTCATTTGCTGCATTGCCATCGTCAAGTTATGCTTAGAATCCATATCCTTTGGATTGTGTCGCAACGCTTGTTTATAAGAATCAATCGCATCCTTCAAATGCTGTTCTTTCTCCTTTACTTCTTCGCCTTCTGCTTTTTGGTAAGCATTCAAATGAGCGTTGCCCATATTGTAAAAAGCCTTAGACTTCACACCTTCATTCGTTGCATTCTGAGCCGATGTCTGAAAATGCTTCACCGCTTCTTTATATTTTTCCTGCTGATAAACCGCATTCCCTAAGTTGTAATTACTCTTAGGAGAATTATCCTTGTTCACCGCTTTGCGATAATCTTCTTCCGCTTTTGAATAATTTTGTTGGTCATAACTCTTATCACCTGAACGCAACAATTTATGCGCAGTTTGTGCGGATAATATCGCTGTCATTAATACACAAGAAATTATAAGTGCTAGTTTTTTCATTTTCTAATAATTTTAAAATGTTTCTTTTGTTTTTTATGGCTTTACGAGGTAGTATTTTATTAGAACGCAGAAGAACAACAATTGATGTTTCAATACATCAAAAAGTATGTTTTACAAAATTCTGAATCGTCGTTTTAACCTATTTATAATCCTTCAAATCTCTGTGCTTTGGTCACTTTTTTATTTTTTATGTTTTTGAAGTTATTAAAAACTTATTTCACTTAAAATTAATCTAATTCTTCTTTTTAGCAAAACAACGTGATAAGATGTTATAAGATAAAGCCTAATTAAGTCAGACTTTTAGAAAACGTATAATTTGACAATAAATATCCTTCGTTATCAATTGTCAATTATCCATTATCAATTCAAAAAATCATACCTTAAAAATATCTTTTTTCACCCACCACCAGCGACTTTTTCGGAAATCTAGCATAAATTCAGCAACGAAAAGCAGTAAACCAAACGCCAAGAAATACTGAAAATAACTTTCGTATTCTTCAAAAACACGTTGTTCAAACTCTCGTTTTTCTAGTTTATCAATTCTGTCTGCCACTGCGGAGATAATCTTTCTATCATTATTATTTTGAAGATTAAAGTAGTTTCCGTTTGCCTCTTTCGCAATATCACGAAGCATTTCTTCATTCAATTTCGATTGCACAATGTCGCCATTGACATCACGCTTCGGAGAAACCGCACCAGTCGCATTATTCACCACAGGAATAGTTGCGCCTTTTGCTGTTCCAATTCCAATCGTATAAATCACAATTCCATCGCCAGCCGCTTCATTCGCCAACTTAATCGCTTCATCCTCATGATCTTCACCATCGGTAATAATAATCATCGCTTTTTGATACTTATCATCCCGCTCAAAAGACTTAATCACCAATTGAATCGCTTCGCCAATCGCTGTACCTTGTGACGGCACCATATTCGTATTGGCTGACCTTGCAAATAAATTCACAGCGGAATAATCTGTCGTCAAGGGCATTTGCAAATAAGCATTTCCAGCAAACACAATCGTCCCAATCCGATTGCCTTTGATAGCATCGGTTAGGTTACCCACAAACTTCTTTGCCCGTTCCATTCGGTTCGGCACAATGTCTTCGGCTAACATACTTTGTGACACATCCAAAGCAATAAACACGTCAACACTTTGTCGTTTGACCTTTTGCTTTTTCGTGCCCCATTGCGGATTTGCCCACGCTACAATTAAAAATAATACCGACACCATCAGTATAATAAACTTAACGGTGTGTTTGTATTGTGAAAATTCTGGCATCAATCGCAAGAGCAATCCTTCTTCGCCAAAACGCTTCACTGCTCGCTTTCTCATGCGTATCATCGTAATGAAAAAGCCAATCAGCACAGGAATTGCACCAAATGCCCACAAAAATTCTGGATGTTCAAATCGAAACATATTCTTTCACGGTAGACGGCAGACGGCTGACGGCGGACGGCAGCAGTTCAAAAAACCGTCCGCCGTCCGCCGTTCGCTGTTCGTCGTCGTTATGGTATTGTTCTAAAAACAGTGTACCTTAAAATAAATTCAATTAATAAGAAAAACAAACCTAAGGATATCCAGAGGTAATATTCTTCGCTATATCGTTTGACGGTCGTGATGTCCATTTCCGTCTTTTCTAATCGGTCAATCTCTTGATAAACATTAAATAACGCACTTTCATTCGTTGCTCTAAAGTATTTACCATTTGTTTTTTCTGCGATTTCTTTGAGTAAATTTTCGTCGATTTCCACTCTTCGCAAAGTGTAAATAAACTCACCATTAATCAACATATCAGACGGAACGCTTGCCATTCCTCGTGTTCCTACGCCAATGGTGTAGACTTTTATGCCATACGTTTTCGCAATTTCCGCAGCCGTCACAGGGTCAATATATCCGCCCATGTCAACGCCATCCGTTAATAAAATCACGACTTTACTCTTCGCTTGACTATCTTTCAAACGATTCACCGCAGTCGCTAAACCTTCTCCGATAGTAGTTCCATCTTCGAGGATTCCGCAGCGCAAACCAGAAAGAAACTCCTTTACAATCTTGTGGTCAGTCGTCACAGGACATTGCGTAAATACTTCTCCTGCAAAGACAACTAAGCCAATTCTATCAAAACTTCGTCTATCGACAAATTCTTCTGCAACGGACTTACTGGCTTCCAATCGGTCAGGCGTGAAGTCACGAGCCAACATACTACTGGAAATATCCATCGCTAGAACAATATCAATTCCTTCGGCTTTGATGTCTTGCTGTTTGAGCGTCGCTTGCGGTCTCGCTAATGCGCCAATGAATGTGATAAATGCCAATGCTCGCAATATTGGCAATAACACACTCAAAGAACCTTTGAGCGAGTTTTCTTCTCCGAATGCGCTCAAATCGGACATTCTCATGGTCGGAAAACGTTCGTGCTGTTTCTTATAATACCAAAAAACTATCGCAGGTACTAGCAGCAATAGCCACAAGAATTCGGGATTAATAAATGTTATATTTCTAAAATCTAGCATTTAATTTATTGTTATATTATTGTCACCTGACGGCTTATTGTTTTATTGTTTTGCTCCTGTGTCACTGATTGTTATAATTGTTTGATTGTTGCGACTAGCGTCGCTTATTGTTTGATTGCTAATTGATGTACAAACAAGAACAATTATAACAATTCAGCAATCAGCGACGTTAGTCGCAACAATAAAGTATTACTCCTTATTCCTATTCAAAATCGAAACATATTTCGTTTCCCTGACAAACTGAATTGCATCGTCCATGAATTCTTGATTGATTTCTACGGGCGGTTTTGCTTTTGCGAACTTGACTAAATCGGCTATTTCGAGCGTTTTGCGCAATTTAGTGGTTTGTTCTGTCGTCAGTTTATCTTTTAATTTATCTATGATTTCGTACGTTGTGGATTCCATCGCTAATATATTATAGCGATTACCAACGTATTCTCTGATGATTTCGGTTAATTGCGATTGATATAATTTGATTTCGCCTTTTTGCCAAAGTTCTTCTTTATTTAGGTTGAATAATTTCTCTAAAGCTATTTCGTGCGGCGGAATAATGACAGGCGGCGGAGGCGGCAACTCTTCTTTTTTCTTCCTTGTCATGAAATACCAAATCACTAAACCAACAAGCACCAAAATACCAAAAATGATGAAATACATCATATAATCTGAAAAGTTTGCCACCTCTCCAATGATGTCTTTAATCTCTTTCATTTGAGCCGAATCGGTTAAAGCAGTAGCCATTGTACTCACATTCATGAATATCGGACGAGAATAAATTGTGTCAATTGTTCCAGTATTTGGGTTTTTAAAGGCAACTGGAATCGGAGGAATTTTGACTTGTCCAGAATCGAACGTTGTAATTAATAAACTTTTTATTGTGATTAAATCGCCATTATCCGATGGAAGTGTATCGGTTAAAGTTTCATTAAGTACTTCAACTTCTTCGCCTAATGTGATTTTATTGGGCATTAGGGCATCCCAAGTTGGCTTTTGGGTCAACTTCAAACGCAACATAGTATGGTCGCCTATCAATAAACGGCTGCTATCAAGCGTAGCTTCTAGCTTTACTTGTCCAAATATTTGGCTCATTATACACCAGCATCCTATCAGCAGCAAAATTCTTTTCATCTTTTGTTAATTCGTTGTTTTGTTCTTTGAAAATCATTGTGAATTTTTTAAAAATCGACACACGGCGCACGGTTAACGGCGCACGGCGAGATGTTTTTCCATGATTTTTTTTAGAGAACCAATATTTAAATATTTAAGGATTTTCTTACAAAATATTTTTCATTGAACATTAAAATCATCTCACTCTTTTCTTGAAAAATTTCAGTAACGCATTGATATAGGATTCGTCTGTTCTAATGCTCACCGTATCTAAACCAGATTTCAGAAAAGTCTGTTTAAAGGTCTCGGAATTATTATCAAAATGCTCTTGATAACGAGTTCTGAGTTTTTCACTAGACGTATCCACCCAAATTAATTTACCTGTTTCAGCATCCTGCGCTCTAATCAAGCCAACATCTGGCAAATCTCTTTCTCGAATATCGTGAATATGCACGCCAATGATGTCATGACGACGAGCCGCAATGCGCAAAGAATCTCGATAATCCGTTGTCACGAAATCCGAAAGGATAAACGAAGTGCATTTTTTCTTTTGAATATTATTGAAATATTTGAGCGCAACCGCCAAATCTGTTTTGCGAGCGGGCGGTTCAAAATTCAATAATTCACGTATAATCAGTAAGATGTGTTTCTTCCCTTTCTTTGGCGGAATGAATTTTTCAATTCTATCCGTAAAGAAAATCACACCAACTTTATCATTATTATTAATTGCAGAAAAGGCTAAAACCGCACAAATCTCCGTAATCATTTCACTTTTCAACTGGTTGACTGTTCCAAAAAACGAAGAACTACTCATGTCAATTAATAACATAACGGTTTGCTCTCGTTCTTCTTCAAACACCTTAATATGCGGGTCATTATAACGAGCGGTCACATTCCAATCGATATTCCGAACATCATCACCGTATTGATACGCACGCACCTCACTAAAAGACATACCTCGCCCTTTAAAAGCACTGTGGTACTCTCCCGAGAAAATATGTCTGCTGAGTCCTTTTGTCTTTATTTCGATTTTTCGGACTTTCTTTAGTAGTTCGCTAGTTTCCATGAATTTTATATCCTGATGTAAGTCATTATTCTAATTCTATCTCAAAAAAGCACACTGCTGCATCATGATAATGCGACGGTAGATTTGATGTATTTTTTAATTTTTTAATTCCCAAATAGTTAAATCCACAACTTTTATAATGATTGATTAATCGTTCATTTTCTCCACAAGTATCCATTCTAATGAACTGTCTGTTTTGCTCGTTAGCATAGCTTTTAGACCAATCCACAATTGCTTGTACAAAGTTATTTCCTCTAAAATCAGGATTTGTGGCTATCCGATGAATGTAGATAGAAGCGTCATTTTCACTATCTGCCCAAATTTGGGCATCACTATAAGTTACTGTCCAAACACAAGCTATTTTATTTTCAATCAATAACTTAAACTGCCTATTTTCAATAATTCCAGTAGATATCAACTCTTCCTCAAATTCAGGCCATTGGTTTGTTGGAAATTTTATTTTTTGAAAATCAGTTGCTAATTTATACAATCGGAATATCTCTGGAATATCATCTAAGTTACTATTTTTTATTATCATAATTAGGTCAATTTTTGATAGTTGGCAGTATTTAAGTAGCAGTAGGCAGATACATAAAATACTGTAAAACAATGATCTAAGTTAAAATTATTGTCAAAATATTCACCCTTACCATTTGAGCCAAGCGCAATCATCACATCATTTACATCATTCATTCGACCTCGAAAAAACTTGAAGCATTCAATTGGCTTTTCTTCTTCAAAGAATGAATTGACACGTTCTTCCGTCGTTTGACTTTGAATGCCTAATGATAAAAATGTAAGTACAAAAACAATAAGTACATTTACGGCTTTAGTACTGATAGTTATCGAGATAAGGTTTACGACTTGTAAGTTTGCGACTAACAGCATAAGGGGCTTATTCAATATCTGATGCACATTTAAAAATTAAAAAAATATTTTGACCTGTTTTTTATTGAAAAAGATACCTATCCAAATGTAAAACATTTGCAATCTAAAATCGTAAATTGGGCTATGGCCAATCTACAGTTTGTAATATTTGATTGATAATGCCATCATTAATTCCTTGCAATGGAGTTAACTTTGAATTAAGTTTTATTATTTGTTCTTTTTCACCCTTGAATTTAAGAATCCTTTTATTCGTCAAATAATTCGAACTTATCGTCCCTCCACTATCGCCTGCGGCATTTCCAAAAGACACCTCTTCTGAGCCAATAAGCATGACTTTTCCTTTACTTAGTTCATATCTAAACTTTAATTCAACATGAGCTCTCATTGATATGTGTTGACATGAAGTTATCACTCTATTTTTTATTGTAACACCAGCCTGACTTTGACTGAATGTTGAGCTTACATCTCCACTCTTTGAACCTTGTCTATATTTTCCTTTTTCCGTTCCTAATAAGATAAGGATCTTAAGATCAGGAATCTCGTCAGTGCCTATGTCTGTATTTTCGAGAAATACAACTGCATCTTGAAACGCATCATTATTCAAATCACCTATCTCTATATCTGTTCTTTCT
>CAZMEH010000316.1:0-5524 GCA_964564885.1 uncultured Saprospiraceae bacterium
TTTAACTTTCATAGTATTTTTTTAGAAGAGAGATGAGAGAGCAGAGAAAAGAGAAAAATTAAGCACGGATAAGAGCTAGTAAATAGCTCTGTTCTTTATTTTATTACTTCACCATTTCAGTTATTGTTTCATAAAGTTCTCCTTTAGAAATCAAGCAACCATTTTGCATCATATCAAACAACTCTTTTGAGCGATCATTATCCTTGTATGCTTTTTCAGCAGAATACATTTTGATACTACCTTGAGGTATATTTTTGAATGTTTGAAGCATTTCGGCACCAGTTTGTTGCTTAGTAAAATCAACCGCTTCAACGCCAACTACTTTGACGCCAATGAGTTTAATTTTGTCTTCTGAACATTCAAATATCTTCAAATCCTGTGCACTACGATGTTCTAAGTGTGTGATTTTGCTAATTATTTTTTCAAAAACAATATCACTAAAAACATCAATTAATTGGTCTGCTCTTTCTGGCTTCGTTGTTTTGATGCTTAGCCAATCTTCGCTAGTCACGGTATTTGCAGCTAAAAAACGAACAAACTCTAGCTCTAGCTCTTTTAACTCTTCAATGGTCAGTCTACGATACTTCATAGAATATATCAATATTTGATTGTGTGAATATGAAAATGTGTTATCCTGAAAATGTTGAGTAGTAATTACTGAACATTTACACAATAACACATTTTCACGGCAACCTATTGCCAAATTTTACATTGAACCTTTAAACTGGTTCATTATCACATGATAACCTTAATTAGGTTTAGGTATTTTTTCCTCTTCTCCATTCCAAGCAGCAGTACCTGGACAGCTATCATATACGTCATCAATTCTAATGAATATTTGTCCCACTTGACTTTTTACCCATGTTTCCATGTGGTCTTGTTTTTTGCGTGACAATGTAGCATTTTGAATTTTATGATAATCATCCTGAAGGTTAGCAGCATGAGGTTTCGTTCTTGAAATCAGCTTGATAACTTTATAAATGACTTCACCTGTTTGAATATTTTCAAACCTGATTGGCGTAGATAATTGACCGACAATCATTGTATCAATCGCGAAATAAACTTCTGGAGGTAAATCACCTACTTCAAAAATCGGGTCACCTGTTGCTGGGTTTAAAAGTAAACCACCCGTGTTTTTAGTTTGTGCTTTCTCATCTGTGTGACGAATCACGGTATATTCAAAAGAAATTGAATCGGTTGCAATCAGATTTTTCAAACTATCCAACGTTCTAACCGTTCGGTCAAAATCTTTAATCTCTACCTTAGATTTTAATAAAATATGGCGAGTATGAATTAAATTTCCACGACGACCCAACAATTGTAGGACGTGGTAACCAAAGTCAGTTTCAAAGACTTCAGAAATTTCATCAATTTCTAAATTATAAGCGATAGCTTCAAACTCAGGAACGAACTTTCCACGTTTTGCCCAACCTAAATCACCGCCATTTCTACCAGAACCAAGATCCGCAGAATTTTTCTTAGCAGCTTCCGCAAAGCCTATTTCTTTAGCAATGATTGCATCACGAATTGCTTGCAATTTATCACTAGTAGCTTTTTTAGATACAATGTTTGCTGTTGGCGTCATTTCAATCATCCCAACTTCTACCTCTGAGTTAAAATACGGTAATTCCGTCGTAGGAATTTGACCAAAAAATGCAACAACCTCAGCTGGCGTAACTCTGACACTCATCATTACTTCTTGCTGCATACGTTGCGCCAAGAGTTGGTTTTCTAACCCTTCTCTAAAATCTTCTTTTACCTCATCAGGCGCTTTACCGTAGTAGTCTCTGAATTGCTGAAGATCATCATTCATATATTCTAAAATCTGTTCAATACGTGCATTTAGCTGTTCATCAACTTGACCTTCTGGCAACATAATACTATCCAGTTCTGCACGAACTAAAAGTATGCTTTGTACCAGTAACTGGTCCAAAACCATACACTTTGCATCTTCGGGTAATGTACCACCTTCCTTTTTCATCGATGCTAGCTGCTGTTCTACATCTGATAGTAGTATCGCTTCATCTCCTACGATAGCCACTATTTTATCCATTACATATTGTTGCGCAGATACATTAAATGCTAGTGCTACAAACAATAATAAAAGTATTTTTCTCATAAAAAGTTTATTAAAAAAAAGAGCAGAGAAGAGAGAAAAGAGAAGGGAGAATGTTAGAAACCTAAAATTAGTCTCTTTTAAAAATCTCTCTGCTCTGCTCTCTCTTCTAAATCTATTTATAAATAATCACGTTTTTCTTATTCAATTCTCGTTGGTACATTTCTGATGCCATATTTTCGACTAATTCTATTTTTCGCTTATGCAAAATATATCGAATAGCTTTGTCTCGAACATAAGAAACAGGCGCTTGCTTTCCCTTCCCAACCACTTCTTTTACGCTCAACAAATACCAAATACCATCTTTTTCAAGACTAATATCTTTACCTTTTGATATTCCTTGATTTAACGTTCCACTTGGTAATTGTGCTGCTAAATCATTTTTACTAATCCAACTACTATCTTCTAAATTATAAGTGATGGCATATTTATCACAATATTCTTTCAATTTCGCATAATCAAGGTTGTCGTCCATTTTCCACCATTTCTTGACGTCGTCTTTATTAACGGCTTTTATAGGTAAAGTAATGAAAAAGCATCTTGCAATGGTACTCTTTAATACATGTTCATCTTTAGTTGCTTCATAGAATGTTTGAATTTCTGTATCACTCACCAATGAATCTAGTAAGCGTTCAGAAAGGCTTTTTTCATAATAATGCTGAACTAAGGAGGCTTTGTATTCTGCCATGATTTCATCTAAATCTATACCTGTAGGTATATTTTTTTCAGCTATTTTGAGCATTAGGTTTTTCTTTGCCCAGTTTTCAATGAAAGTTCCAACCACCAAAATACTATCTTCAGTAGACATATTTGGTTGAATAATACCTTTCAAATCCGATGGATAAAGAACTTTATCATAAACTTTGGCTAATGGTTCTTCGTTTTTGGTTTTTTGACCACCGCCACACGCACCAATTAACACTACTATTCCTATGAAAAAAATATATCGAAACATGTTAGATGAATTAGGAATTAAGAATTAAAAATTAGGAATTATAATGTTTAAGTTTTGATTTAATCACTAAAGCTTAAACATTATTAACGCCTAATTCATAACCCATAACTCAGATTATTTAATCAACTTATTTACAATATCTTGATTAATTTTTACATTGTATTCTGTCTTCAAATCCGCAATCCATTTCTCTTCTAAAAACATTTGATAGTCAGCAATAACATAACCTCTAGCATCTTTAAATGCCTTTGGTTCTGGTTTGATAACCTGCTCAATTTTGACAAAAGAAACCGTTTCGCCGTCAATTATGTTTTCGCTCATCACTCCTTTTTCCCAAGCTAGAGCATCAACTGTTTTATTTTGACCTTTTTCGTAAGTCTTCGTTTCCGCTTTTAAAATCTCTTCACCTTTATTAACTTTAGAAAATACTTTAGCTGTATTTTTCTTTCTAGCAATTTTTCTAGCTAAAGCCAACTTAGTCGGGTGCTCGTTTGACATCGTGTAAGTAGTTACATCAACACGTTGTTCCCAAAGATAGTTTTTCTTATTCTTATTATAAAAACCTTGTAAGCCAACCGTATCTTTTGCCGCCTTGCCCCAAACCATCATGTTTTTCGCTTCGAACAATAGAATACCTTCTTGATATTCACGCATCAATGCTTTGAACTCAGGATATTTGATAGGCAATTGTCTTTCTTCGTATTCCATTAATTTGTTAGCAACAAACTGATTATACATTTTTTCAAAAGCCTGTTCAGGTGTTCCGTTTTTGCCTTCCCGACTTCTTTGATTTACATTCTTAGAAAGAAACTGAACAAATTCAGCTGAACTAACTACTTCAGCATTAATACGAAACAAAGGCGTTTGTTGATTTGCAGCAGCAGGCGCTTTCCATTGAGTTGTTACAAATGATTTATCAAGATTATGTGTAAATAGCTTTTTGGCTACAGCGATTTCAGTAAAATTATTTTCAGTTTTCAATTTCTTTATAAACTCATTTTGAACTATCTTGAAACGAGCATCACGTTGTATTTTGGCCTTAAGACCACGTTCCATTTGTTGAAGCGATTCTTTTGGAGATTTTTTGATGCGTTGCACAATATGCCAGCCAATTGAACTTCTAAATGGTATAGAATAATCACCGTCCTTTTCAAGTCTAAAGATAGTTTCTTCAAATGTCTTTTCGTACTGATTGATGACTACACGACCTAAAAAACCGTCTTTGAAAGCACTTGTTTCATCTTCTGAATACTTTCTAGCAGCATCAGCGAATACCAAACCATCCTTTAGTTCCTTATGAATCATTCTAATTTTCGCTTGCGTTTCGGCTTCTTGTGTAGGATTTGCAACACGAATCAAAATATGCGCTGCTTCAATCTGACCACGAGCAGGACGTTTTTCGTTGACTTTAACCAAGTGATAACCGAACTTAGAACGAACTGGTTCAGAGATTTTTCCAGGTTCTGTATTATATGCAGCGTTTTCTATTTGATAGAAGTTCTTCAAATAAAATGCAGTAATGAAACCTAAATATCCACCTTCTGTGCCAGTTGGCTGATCATCAGAAAATTGTTTAGCCGCTTCTTCAAACTTGATTTTACCTTCGTTAAGGTCTTTCTTTATTTTTTTAGCTTTAGAAAGGGCTAGTTTGTCAGCTTGCGCATCTGCACCATTTTCAACCAAAAAGAAAATATGACTAATACTAACATCATATTGGTAACGATCGTAGGCTTCTTTTACCAAATTGTCAAGTACTTCTTTGTCTAATAAATAATTACTGGCTAATTGTTTTCTGTAACCGTCCAATTCACGTTTTAATGCTGGAATAGTATCTAACTTTAGATCCTTCGCTTTACGAACCTGTAATTTGAATTTAGTGTATAAATCCAGATACTCATCGACAGAAGCCTTAGAGTAATCAGCTCCGCCAGTTTTTGATTTCTCGTAAATATATTTGAATTCAGAAACGGTGACAGATTGCCCATCTACCGTAAATAATACATCATCTGTTTGTGTCCAACCGATTGACACGAAACCTATTACAAGTAAAACAAGACTAAATATCTGCTTTAACATAAATAACAATTTTTGAGAATGTTTAAATAAAGACTATTAAAAATGGATATATAACGTTTACATTGATGTTTTTAATATTCATTTCCTAATGACGTGCAAAACTAACGATTTTATCCTGCTTTGAAAACTTTTATCTCACCCTAGAGGTGGTAAGAAAGTGTCAATAGGTTATTTTTGGTTAACTTTGTAGGTAACTACATTTGATTTTTTAATAAATACCAACCGTGTAATATGTATATTGAAAAAGCAACTATAAAAAATATAAAATCAATAAAGTCCCTTGAAATTACCTTTCCTAAACCCGCAGGATGGCATGTCATCATTGGTGATAATGGTTCAGGAAAGTCAAGTATTTTAAAGGCTATTGCTTTGGCCTT
>CAZMEH010000317.1:0-1638 GCA_964564885.1 uncultured Saprospiraceae bacterium
CCGTTTCTTGAAACTTCCACAATAATTTTCAAAGAACCCGTTTTTTTGAAATATCAAAATCATAGCAAAATGAAAACATTTAATCAATTCAATTGTAGTATTTTCGTACTTTATTTTTGAAAAAACACTAAGTGAACAACATGTACGACGTTATTATCATCGGAGGCGGACCAATAGGTTTAGCTTGTGGAATAGAAGCAGAAAAACGTAATTTATCTCACCTCATTCTAGAAAAAGGTTGTCTAGTCAACTCTATTTACAATTTTCCAGCAAATATGACTTTCTTTTCGACGGCTGAAAAAATCGAAATTGGCAATGTTCCTTTCGTTGCACATAGCGACAAACCAAGTCGAAAAGAAGCGTTAGAATATTATAGAAGAGTCAAAAACCATTGGAAACTTAACGTAAATACCTATGAAGCGGTGACTAAAGTAGAGAAAGAAAATGATGTTTTTTCGGTGACGACTTCTAAAACAAATTACAAATCTAAGTTTGTAATAGCGGCAACAGGTTTTTATGATGTTCCTAATTTGCTAAATATCAAAGGCGAAGATTTACCGAAAGTCAAGCACTATTACGATGATCCGCATTTGTATATTGATCATAAGGTTATGGTAATTGGCGGTGGAAATTCTGCGGCAGATGTTGCGCTTGAAACGTATTACAAAGGGGCAGAAGTGACGCTTGTCGTTCGTAAATCTATGATGAAGCCTAGCATCAAATATTGGATTAAACCAAATATTGAAAATCGAATTAAAGAAGGTTCGATCAAGGCATTTTTTAAGACATCGGTTTTAGAAATTAGAGAACACGAGGTGGATTTGATGACGCTAGACGGAAAGGTTACGATTGAAAATGATTTCGTATTAGCTATGACAGGCTTTCAACCGAATTTTAAGTTTTTGGAAATGCTCGGTATTGAGATTTCAGCTGATAAGCGAAGAATGCCAAAGCATAGTGAAAAAACGTTTGAAACTAATGTTGAAAACCTATTCTTAGCAGGCGTTGTCTGTGGCGGAATGATTACAAATAGATGGTTTATTGAAAATGCAAGATTTCATCAAGTTTCTATTTTTGATGAAATTGTTAAACGAGTTGTCGTTGTTTAATGCTAAAAATCAGCACTTGGCAGACGAATAAAATGTATAATTGATTAGTTGGAAACTAAACCTCCCTTGAATTAATATAAGAATAAATGTGAAAAAGAAAAAAGTGCAACTGATGGGAATAATTGATTGTTCAAAATCAATTATTTATTTATTTCTTATACTATGTTCATGTAATGATAATGGTAATGAAAAAGATATTTTTCTTGGTAGTACTTATGAAGGAAGTCAAATTGCTAGAAAGTTTTATCTCTATTCCGATAGTACATTCGAGTATTATAAATACAATTTCTTCTCTATTGATACAACTTTTGGTGTTTGGGTAGATAGTTCAAGCCAAATATTATTGGAATGTTGTGAGACTTCTGATTGTTCAATAAAGTGCTCTTGTGGACTTATAACTAAAGATTATGATTTTCAACTAGTTGATGAGTGTGAAGAAAAATTTCTTGGAGATGTTTTTCGCTTGAGAATGAAATTTCAAAAACCTCGCTCGAGCCATTAGCACATAGCATACGCTCGAACCGATCTC
>CAZMEH010000318.1:0-4180 GCA_964564885.1 uncultured Saprospiraceae bacterium
GTATAGTAAAACTTATTTTGCTTGCCATGTGGCTATTTTTAAACATCACCAATCAAATAAATGATAGAAATTCAAAGAGATTGATTAGATATATTTTGACTGTATCCTTTTAGTAAAAAGGATAATCTGGTGCGTACTCTTTAGAGTGCGCACCGCTTTTTTTATACGATTGTGTTGAACTTCGTAACTAATGTTACGCAACATAAACACCTCGTTAGAAGTAGTCTGTTTATAGCAAAGAAAACTCAAAATTTATCTGAATTTACCAGTCAAATAATTATATTTTATTTATCCTTATTCAAATAGAATAGCAGTTTACAACAAGAAAAAATAATTAAGCATGAGTATGAAAAACCAAGGAAGCGTGGAACAAACGCTATCAAGCGTCAACTTATGCTTATGGAACTGCGCCCAATGTATTTTTCAAAGAAGTATTATCTACTTATAATCATAAAGGAAAATATTATTACCACCCTAAGGCGAAGAATGAAATATCATTTTTGTTGTTCAAAATGGTTGGGAAGCTTATGCTTTTGATAGAAGTAAGGAAGGCAAGCGAAAAGCGGAGGAATTGGCTGAAACGCATAGTGTGACCATTGATGACCAAGTTAGAGGTTTCTTGAACGGTCTCTTGTTAATCACAAATCTGATACTGATGCTTTGATTTACACTCATTTTTTATTTAAGCACTTGGACAAAAAATTCTACGTGTTGTCTTTTTGTAAATAGTTGATAATCAGTATACTATTGTCTGACTTCTCTCACTCCCAAGCACTCGGGACGGTCTGGCTTCTGACTTTTTACTTAATGTTTTGAATACCATCAGAAAATAGGCGAATTGATTGTACCAAACGGAATGATATTTTTGGAATAATTTAGGGACGTGCAAAGAAGAAATTTATCATAATGGAAAGGGAAAAATAATACGATTTACAGGAAAAAAAGTTAAACTTATTCTTTTTCGTAGTATTTATTGGTTCTCTGAAACCAGAGTAATTTTCAGAGAACCCATTTATTTAGAGGTAAATAAATAAAGCTGTTCCAGCAGACATAGCAGCAATTGGTAAACCTATCAAAAGCCCCGTTAGGCTTGCTTCTGTATGCGTCCAATAATCGTGAATCACCTCTACATTATCGTGACGTATCCATTTTGGATATATCCACATATAAAATAAAACATCTACAATAATGAAGTCAGCTAGGTTTACAATAAAATGAATGACATAGGCAAGTAAAAAACAAGTTCCAAAATTAACATTAAGCGTAGCTACTGCCCAGACTGAAATTCCAAACGAACCTAAGAACATGGTTACAATAGTAGAAGTAAGCACCGCATAATGCGTTATTCCATCTTTAGGTGTTTCTATTGAGGCATTTGTCATTTCTGATAACAAAACTTCTGGCGCATATTTGTGAGATAACAAAACGATGGTCACAAATATGATAGAAGTTATACCGCCAAAGAATAAAATTGCTGATGCCATTATTTTGATTTTATGATAGCTTGCCTATAAAACTAATATACAGGTTACCTTTACTCGTGAAATACTCAATTTAGATTTTCTTTGTTGTGTTTTGATATAGCATTTTTTGCTAGTTCTTTTACGATAATAATACTTTCAATTTTTTTTAAAAAATGTGCAAAATCTTCTAACTCCTTTAAATTAAACAGTATAGAAACCTCTCTTATAGGAGTTGGAATGATGATGTTTTTAAGGTTTTCTGGTTCTCTGTCTTTTTTTCGTTCTGAAAAATGTTCTTCCGTACATCTTACAAATTCGTGAAAATTTGATGGATAAAATATCAAAAGAAAACTCGAAAAACCAATATGTAATTCTTGCTGATTTGGGAAATAGTTTGCAAAACCTAATTGATTGGCTAATAGTATTTCGCAATTGTAATCTGGATGACGGTTCATTTTTTTGATTTTTAATTAGTTCTCACAGAAAAAATTCATAGAGGCGCTTATAGGTTGCTCTGCTTCTGAAATATATCCGCTAAATAATGCCTTTAGCTCTAGCAGTTCCTCATAAGTCAACAAGATATTGAAACCCATTAGTTCGGTTGGAACAATGATTTTTCGCTTAAAGAAAACATCATGATTTAAAGCTTCCCAGTAGCGTCCATCTAGGTCGATGAAAGCAATTATAAAGTGTTGATATTCTTGCTCACTGTGAAAGTTGAAGTTCAAATTCTTATATTCAAAATGTATCATCGTACAAGTTCCACAAAGGAATACGTGTCCATTTTCTGTTTTACCAATTGTCTTTCTTATCATCATAATATATGTTTTGTGTAATCGTCTTCCACAAAGCTATAGTGTAATCTACATAGTTCCAAATTTTATTTAGACTAAATCTAAATAAAAACAATTAGATTACAATTCTGATATAGTGATGAGAAATGACTTAAAACTCACTGATTATCGTAAGTGTAAAAGCCTTTGAGTATAGTGCTTGGTGAAAAACAAAAGGTTCTTTATGAAAGCACCGTGGAAGTTTCAAAAGTCGACTGACGGCACACAGCTAACAGCTAACAGCAAGGCATTTTTTCTACGAAAAATATTTTATCACGGGATTTTTCAAAGAAAAAAAGTAATAATAATATTTTAACTAAAATAGTTTCTTCAATTCTACTATTTTATCATAAATACCATCTTCAGAAACTGTCAAAATATCCAAATCTTTAGGCAAGAATAATTGTGATGGACGACCATTGAAAGCAATCCAGTTTTCAACATAAATCGAAATATCTGTTATTCCCTGCGCTTCGTATTTCTTTTTTAAAAACTGTGCATATTGCCAAATCATATCTACTTGAAATGACATTTGTTTCTCTTGAATAGCGTTCAAATGCGTACTTGGATATTCTGTGCGAATTCTACCCGATTGATTATCTTTTACTTTAAAAACGGCGTTACCTGCTTTTTCAATAAGCATTACATTCCACGCAAAACGGTAATGTCGTTCTGTCCAAAGTTGATTCTCGTTGTGTGCTATTTTATAAAATAAATACCGATGTGGCAGAATTACTTGAATAATAAAATGAATGACAAATAAGCCAATAAGCCATTTTTTAGGTTTTGTAACTGTGACTTTGGGAAGTATTTTATTGGTTTGTTGCGGTTCTATTTTTAAAAAATGAAAAATACGCTGCCACTCTTCATCTGTAATAAAAATCAAAGAACCAACTATCATTATCCACGGAAACATCCCAATTTTGAAGAGTAACGCAGTCATTATATGAAAGCCAATCACAGCAACGAATGCAAAAGGTCGGGTGCGTTTATTCCACAATAAAAACGGAATAGTCAAGTCGTACAGCATTCCTGTATAACTAAATAAGTAAGCCGTTTCGCTGTATGCGAGCCAATCTCCGATAATTGGAATACCGATTTTTGCTTTCAACCAAATATTCAAAGGCATGGCGTTGAAGAGCCAATCACTATTGATTTTGGCTAATCCTGCGAAAAAATAAACAATACTAATTTGTAATTTTAGAACAGTGGTGAAAAGTATAGAAATAGGCTGCTGAACGTCTTTTTTTAAAAAAGAACGCACCGAAAACAATCGGTCTGCTGGCATACAACACAACAAAAAAGCAACGATAGCGACAAAATAATAATGGTTGAGGTACCACGATTGGGAAATTAATTCGAGGTAAGTGAAGAGCAGTAAAAAGAGCAAAATGAAAAAACGATAAGCGAAACCAATCGCTACGCAAAACGCAGCTATCAATGCCGTGATGATAACAAAATACATCGCTGTTGCGCTTTCAAAAGGTTTTATCCAGTGAAAGTATTGGAAGGTGAAATGAAGTTCTGGTGTGATGTAACAGGCTTCGACCCAACCTTTATACATAAATCGAACTAAGGAAAAACACATCAACAAACCAAAGGTGATGCGGTAAATACTAAGAGAAATGCCTTGTTCTGTGGATTTGAACATTTTTTAAAGAACTAAAACCTAAGAAGTTCGGCTCTTCGGTGAATTTAGTGAAAGTCTCAAGAATCGGCTGACGGCAAACGGAAAGTGTTTTTCGTTAAGATTTTCTTATAAAAATCATGTTTCCACTAAATTCTTCTAAGAGCCAAAATAAAGAATTTAGGAAAGTATTAATGGGCATCTTATTGCTACTTTAAGAGTTACTATTCAGTATTACCATGCTGAATGAAGAGTTG
>CAZMEH010000319.1:0-5760 GCA_964564885.1 uncultured Saprospiraceae bacterium
TTGATAAATTTTCATAAATGTTGATAAATCATCACTGAAATATTGTTTTTTGTGGAAAACTTAAAATATCTTTCGGTCACTTTTTTGAAAACATTTCGCAATAGAAGCTACATTTTAAACGACTTTTTCTATTAAAATGCTTCTTTGAATTATACTTTTGTATTAGATTTATCAATAAATCTATTAAATAATCAACCATGAGTGTGCAAACACCAAGAACCCTTTTTGATAAGATTTGGGAAAGACACGTTGTAAACAGGAAAGAAGGGTATCCTGATTTACTTTATATCGACAAGCATTTTATTCACGAAGTCACCAGCCCTCAGGCATTTGACGGATTAAGAAAAAGAGGCTTACCAGTTGCAAGACCATTGCAAACTATCGCTACGGCTGACCATAACGTTCCGACGCAAAATCAGCACCTGCCAATTGCTGAAAAACTTTCTCGTTTTCAAGTAAATAAACTAAGAGAAAATTGTAAAGCATTTGGTGTAGAACTCTATGATTTAGGTAACGAAAAACAAGGAATTGTTCACGTTATCGGCCCAGAACAAGGATGGACATTGCCGGGAATGACCATCGTTTGCGGCGACAGCCATACGTCAACACATGGCGCATTAGGCACAATTGCTTTCGGAATTGGAACAAGTCAAGTAGAACAAGTGCTAACTGCACAGGCAACTTTGCAAGACAAGCCAAAGACGATGCGCATTTCAATTGAAGGCAAATTATCAAAAGGTGTTTTGTCAAAGGATATCATATTATATATTATTTCGCAGATTTCAACGGCTGGCGGAACTGGTTATTTTGTTGAATATGCAGGTGCTGCGATTCGCTCGCTTTCGATGGAAGCTCGTATGACTATTTGTAATATGAGTATTGAAATGGGCGCACGAGGTGGAATGATTGCACCAGACGAAATCACTTTTGATTATGTTAACGGTCGCCCATTTGCGCCATCTGGCGAAGCATGGGAAAAAGCGGTGGCAGATTGGAAAACACTTCCGACAGACGTAGGTGCTACTTTTGACAAAGAATATACTTACCAAGCGGAAGACATCGAGCCATGGATAACTTACGGTACAAACCCAGGAATGGGAATGGGCGTAACGCAAAATATTCCATCACTTGCCTTGAATCACACGACAAAGGATATGAGTAAGTCTTTGGCTTACATGGGTTTAGATAATGAACAATCATTACTAGGAAAGAAAATTGATTATGTCTTTATCGGAAGTTGTACGAATTCTCGTATCGAAGATTTGAGGTTAGTCGCTTCGATGGTAGAAGGCAAGCAAAAGGCGGAAGATGTAGAAGTTTGGATTGTTCCAGGTTCTAAAGTAGTCGAAAAACAAGCAAAGGAAGAAGGTTTGGATAAAATCTTTGAAGCGGCTGGTTTTGATTTGCGTCAACCAGGTTGTTCTGCTTGTTTGGGTATGAATGAAGACAAAGTGCCTAAGGGTAAATATTGTGTTTCTACTTCCAATCGTAATTTTGAAGGTCGTCAAGGGCCAGGTGCTAGAACGTTTCTAGCGAGTCCATTGACTGCGGCGGTTGCTGCTATCACTGGAAAAATTCAAGATGCTAGAAAGTTTTTATAATTAGAACAGGTATTGGACACATTGAAAGTATCTGATACCTAAACCTGTTGATTAATGAAAGAAATAAAATCGAAGTGCATTCCACTTCCAATAGCAAATATAGATACAGACCAAGTTATTCCAGCACGTTTCTTAAAAGCGACGACACGAGAAGGCTTTGGCGATAATTTATTTAGAGATTGGCGATACTTGCCAGGCGATATACCAAATCCAGGTTTTGTATTAAATAATGATACTTATTCTGGAAGTATTTTGGTAGCAGGAAAGAATTTTGGTTGCGGTTCAAGCCGTGAACATGCTGCTTGGTCATTAGCTGATTATGGTTTTAATGTCGTGATTTCTAGTTTTTTTGCAGATATTTTCAAAGGAAATGCGTTGAATAATGGTATTCTACCGATTCAAGTTTCTGATGAATTTTTAGCCTCTCTTTTTGCTAAAATCGAAGCAAATCCTAATACAGAGGTTTTTGTTGATTTACCAAATCAAACGTTGGAAATAGTAGGAGAGGAGCAGAAATTACCTTTTGAAATCAATCTTTATAAGAAAGCATGTTTGATGAACGGCTATGATGATATTGATTATATCCTTAGTATGAAATCAGATATTGAAAAATATGAAATGAGTCTTTAGATTTATTGTTGTCGCCTGACGGCTCATTGTTTAATTGTCATAATTGTTCCAATATTAGTGCATAGTACTTATCTAGCAATTTAACAATCAGCGCCGAAGAAGCGAAACAATGAGCCGATAGGCGGCAGCAATTACAATAATGAAAATTCTATGAATAAAAATATAATAGTATTAGCTGGTGATGGAATTGGCAAGGAAGTTTGTCAATGGGGCGTGAATGTCTTAAAAGCCATTGCCGATAAATTTGGACATAATTTTACGTTTGAAGATGCCTTAATTGGACATTCTGCTATCGAAGCGGAAGGCGTTCCATTAACGGATGAGACGATTGAAAGATGTAGAAAAGCGGATGCGATTCTATTAGGCGCAGTTGGACATCCGATGTACGATAATGACCCGTCGGCTAAAGTTCGTCCAGAACAAGGTTTGCTTAAAATCAGAAAAGAACTTGGTTTATATACGAATATTCGTCCAATCAAAGTATTTGATGAATTGATTGGCGCATCTAGTTTGAAGCCAGAAGTATTAAGCGGAGCAGATTTTTTGTTCTATCGTGAATTGACCAGCGGTATTTATTTCGGTACGCCTAGAGAACGTTTCAATAACGGTCAATCGGCAAGAGATACTAAGGTTTATCACAAGTACGAAGTTGAACGAATTGGGAGAAAAGCATTTGAAGCGGCAAGAACTCGTCGTAATATTTTGCACTCGGTAGATAAAGCGAATGTTTTGGAAAGTTCTCGACTTTGGCGTGAAACGATTCAAGAGTTAGCGAAGGAATATCCAGATGTGAAAGTAACGCATATGTTTGTTGATAACGCTGCGATGCAATTAATTCGGGATCCGTTACAGTTTGATGTGGTATTGACCGGAAATATGTTTGGTGACATTCTTTCGGATGAAGCTTCTCAAATTGCGGGTTCTTTAGGTATGTTGGCTTCGGCTGCCGTAGGTGATGAAGTTGGAATGTACGAACCTATTCACGGTTCTGCGCCTGATATTGCAGGGAAAAATATTGCAAATCCATTAGCAACGATTCTTTCAACTGCATTGATGCTAGACATTGCGTTTGGTTTAAAAGAAGAAGCGGATGCGGTTATCAACGCTGTTGATGAATTGCTAAAACAAGGTTACAGAACAGGTGATATTGCGGATAAAACTACGCCAAAAGGTAAAATATTAGGAACAAAAGAGATTGGTGAAAAATTATTAAAGTTGATTAAGAATTAGGATATCACGTTTACTAAACTTTAAAAGTTTAGTAAATGTAGTTTCGTAATTATTCGGTCAAGCTTCAGGAATACATTTCCTAATTCTTAATTAAACAAAAGAGCTATGTCAGATAAGGTATTTATATTTGATACAACATTAAGAGATGGCGAACAAGTGCCAGGTTGTCAATTAAACACAGTCGAAAAAGTTGAAATTGCCAAGCAATTGCAATTATTGGGTGTTGATGTAATAGAAGCAGGTTTCCCGATTTCAAGTCCAGGAGATTTTGCATCGGTTGTTGCTATTTCAAAAGCAGTAACAGAACCAATTATTTGCGGTTTGACTCGTGCGGTAGAGAAAGATATTGAAGTAGCAGCGGAAGCACTTCGTTATGCAAAACGCAAACGTATTCATACGGGAATCGGCGCATCTGATTATCATATTAAGTATAAATTCAATAGTACTCGTGAAAAAATTATTGAGCGTGGCGTTGCTGCGGTTAAATATGCGAAGAGCTTCGTAGAAGATGTTGAGTTTTATGCAGAAGATGCAGGACGTGCGGACAATGCTTTCTTAGCTCAAATGATTGAGGCGATGATTAAAGCAGGCGCAACGGTTGTGAATATTCCAGATACGACGGGTTATTGTTTGCCAGAAGATTATGGTGCAAAAATTCGATATTTGAAAGAACACGTTTCTAATATCGATCAAGCCATCATTTCTTGTCATTGTCACAATGATTTAGGAATGGCGACGGCTAACACAATCGCTGGTATTACAAACGGTGCAAGACAAGTCGAAGTAACGATCAATGGAATCGGTGAACGTGCTGGAAATACTTCCCTAGAGGAAGTTGCGATGGTGTTGAATACGCATAAACATTTGCCTTACTATACGAATATTCAGACCAAACGCCTTTATCCGTTGAGCATTTTGGTATCTAAAATGATGCGAATGCCTGTTCAGCCAAACAAAGCAATCGTTGGTCGCAATGCTTTTGCGCATTCATCTGGCATTCATCAAGATGGTGTGATTAAGCATCGAGAAAGTTATGAAATCATCAATCCAGAAGATGTTGGTGTTCCAAATAATTCTATCATTTTATCTGCTCGCAGTGGAAGGAATGCTTTAAACTATCACTTGCGAAGACTTGGTTATGAGTTAGATAAGCAAGCTTTAGAAAAAGCATATAATAAATTTTTAGTCTTAGCGGATAGTAAAAAAGACTTAGCAGACGAGGATTTGATTGTGATGATGGAAGGTAAGTTAGTTGCTTCTAAAATCAAATTGAAACGTCTTCAGGTGCTTTGTGGTGAGCCAGTAAAACCAGCGGCATTTGTTGAATTGGAAGTTGATGGAAAATGTTATTCTGAAACAGCAGCAGGTGTTGGCCCTGTCAATGCAGCAATTCGTGCGGTTGATAAAATCTTAGAAGATGCACCTTTTGTGGAAGAGTACTTAGTTCAAGCAATGACAGAAAGCAGTCGTGATACGGGTAAGGTTCATATGCGTGTGAAGCATAAGGAAAGAGATTATCAAGGTTTTGCGGTTCATGCGGATATTGTAATGGCTTCTGTTTTGGCGTATTTGGATGCGGTTAATAAAATACCTGAGTTCAAGCGTATATTTACTAATCAAAAGGATGATGTGAAATTGGCGATTATCAATTAATATTTTTGCTGTAATTTTATGTTGAGAATAGAAAAAGTGTTAGAAAAGAGAAGTATTCAGTAATGATTACTTGTCTTTTCTAGCACTTTTTTAATGAAGAGTAATCAAAACCCTAAGGTATTCTTAATAGTTTGATGTGTTTAGTTAATTTTTATATAAATAGAATTTCAAAAGTTATCTTTTGGAAATTTTTTTCGTTAAGGTAATAGTGAATATAATTACTAACGCTTAAATTAACTTCAAATGACTATTATACACAAATCTGCTTTTCTAGCAATGTTGCTTTTATTCAGTTTTAATCTTTCCGCACAAACTTTAAAACATGTTAACGTAAAAGAATCCGTTAAACAAATATCAGAAAATGAATTTCAACTAATTCTAAATGTAGAAATTGATGAAAATTGGAAACTTTATGTTGCTCCAAATAATGGCGAAGGTCCGATTGTTTTTAGTTCTAAGGTTGGAAAAAATAAAAATGTAGAAATTATTAATGCTTTTGAAACTGTAAACAAGCCAATAACAGCATTTGATCCAATTTTTAAAATAAATGTTTCCTATTTAAAAGATAAAGCAACTTTTGTTCAAACGGTGAGATTGAAAAATCCTAAAAAAAGTGGAAGAGTAGATATTGAATTTGAATAGGAAA
>CAZMEH010000320.1:0-4732 GCA_964564885.1 uncultured Saprospiraceae bacterium
TTTCAGCCCTGAAAGGGCGTAAGCATAAATAGTGTATCTTGGCTTACGCCCTTTCAGGGCTAGAAGATGATTTCAATTTTTAATAGGGCGTTGCCCTATTCTATTGCTTTTGCCCTTTCAGGGCGTTTTAAAGCTATTTTACAATCTCCTTGACGCCAATCCGAGTGCTCGGGATGGTTTGTCAAGAGATTAGTAGTGATTTTTTAAACAAGTTCTATTATTTCACTTCCAAATCTATAATTCCCAGCATATACATTTCACCGTCCAATTGATATGTTTTGGTAGACAAAAAACGCTTCACCAAATAACCCGACAAGAAAGCAGCCGCACCAAGTATTGCACCTTCTCTTGCCACTTGCTGATTACTTTTTTGACCGCCTGGCACTAAAATATCAACAATGGAATAAAAAGTCCAGCCTGCACCAAAAGTGTACAAACCATAAGATAAATTACTTGCTCCTCGTGCATAGCGAAAAGATTTGAATGCCTTAATATCTTTAATGTCAATAAATCCTGCCTTAATCATAATTCGTTGGCGGTCAAAATCCAAATCTACGATTTCAAAATCATAAAATTCATCACCGTTTTTCAATTGAATATGAATATCTTGACCAATATAAAACTCATACGCCTTATCGCTTCCTCGATAAAGTTTCAACATTTTCTGAGCCGTTGCACTCTGACCAATCGCACAAAAAACTAAAATTATAATGATATAGCGCATATGTTTATTTTTTTATTCTGAAGTACGGAAATACAAAACACAGAATTAATTCATTGATTTTCAATACTAATATCTCTGTGCCTTTCTGTCTCTGCATTCAATTTTTTCATTTTGTACAGCAGTATGAATCGTGCTACTAAAACTATTTTATAGCCTTACGTTGTAAGCCTCTTATACGTTGCTTAATTAATAGTTTTTTTTACTTCTCTGTTCTATCGTCTCTTATCTCTGTTTTAAAATTAATCCTTCAAAAATGCTCGAACAATTCTTAAAAAATCCTTTGGAGCAGCAGCATGAACCCAATGCCCAGATTTTTCAATTGTTGCCAAAGTCGCATCCGTAAATAACTCCTGAATAGCTTCAAAATCTTCATCTAACACATAATCAGATTGACCGCCACGCAAAAACAACGTTGGGTTATCAAAAGTATCATCGTGTTCAATAGCTTCCAAAATATCATTATAATGTGCGTGAATGACCGATAAATTCATTTTCCATTCATAACCTCCTTCCAGCTTACGAGTTAGATTTTTCAACAAAAATTGACGCACGCCAGAATCCTCAATTCCTTTTTGAAGCACTGCGCTCGCTTCACCTCTTGATGTAACATTTTCTAAATCCAAACCCAATAAAGCTTTAAAAATCGCTTGATGTCCAGGTTCATTTTCCTTGATTCCCATATCAACGACAACCAGCTTATTTACCAATTCTGGATAATCCAAAGCCAAACGCATGGCCGTTTTTCCGCCCATCGAATGTCCAATCACATGAGCACCATAAATCCAATTTTCGGATAAAAATATTTGAATATCATCCGCCATTGCCTTGTAAGTATGTTCATCAACATGAGGAGAACGACCATGATTTCGTAAATCGACGATGAAGACCATATAATCTTCTGCCAATTGTTTCGCTATCGTTTGCCAATTGTCCAGCGTTCCAAACAATCCATGCAAAATGATAACGGGTTCGCCTTGTCCAAAGGATTTATAATTTAATTTCATGATTTTTCTTTATTGGAACACTTTAGAAGAATAGCAAGGTATCGCCGAGGTTTCGGGACAGATCGCTACAAGTTGGAATACTATGTTTATTTTAGCGTTCCATTAATAAACAGTTTACAGCAAATAAGTTTTATAGTATTTAATAGTTTATTTTTGAAATAATAAGTTAGAACAACACTCCATTACTCCATTTTTCCAAAATTCCATCAATAACTATGGCGAAACATAATGAATTAGGAGCGAAAGGCGAACAAATTGCTGTAGATTTTTTAAAAAACAAAGGCTATCAAATTTTAGAAACGAACTGGCGAGTAAACAGGGCAGAATTAGATATTATTGCAAAACTGGATAAAGAGATGATTTTCGTAGAAGTCAAAACTCGTAGCGACAACTACTTTGGAGAACCCGAAAATGCCGTCAACCAAAAAAAACGAGACTTAATGACTGATGCCGCTAACGCTTATATGTACAAAGTGGATCACGATTGGGAATTTCGTTTCGATATTATTTCGATTCTCATCCGAAGTGGAAAAACATATATCAAACATATTGAAGATGCTTTTTGGAATTGACTCCTTCATTCCTTAAGCGAAACATGGTTTCTGCTCAATGTTTCTAAAAAAGACTAAAACAATGAAACGGTTTAGCAATGAATCTATAAAACAATATTTTTTTTCATTTTTTATGAAAAAAATGTTTTGCATTCAATAACAAAGTACTATCTTTGCCGTCGATTTAAAAAAATAATGATATGAGAAAAGGGATTCATCCAAAAGAATACAGATTTGTTGTATTCAAAGACTTGTCAACTGACTTCATGTTTTTGACTCGCTCTAGTGCGCCATCTAAAGAAGCGGTGACGTGGGAAGATGGTAAAGATTATCCATTAGTAAAGGTAGAGATCTCTAGTGATTCTCATCCTTTCTACACAGGAAAAATGAAATTCGTCGATACGGCTGGACGTATTGATAAGTTCAATAAGAAATTTGCTAAGTTCTCTAAAGTCACTAAGGTGCAGATGGAGGAAGAGTAAATTTATCAGTTTAATGATTTTCAACGAAAGCTCTGTTATTATTAACAGGGCTTTTGCTGTTTCATTTTTAAAATTTTTTTTATTAAAACTCTGTTCATAAAAAACTTCGTTATCGCTTTGTGTTTGGCAAACCTACCTTTCGTTTACTTTTCTTTAAAAAAATGCTTTGCCAATAAATGCAATTTTTAATTCCTAATTCTTAATTATAATACTCATGTTTTCAATCATACTTTTTGATCATTCACATCAGCAGTTATTACCTTTAACTTATGCTAAACCTGTTAGCGAATTGCGTATTGGTATTCTGACCATTAAGGAAAAATGGGAGAAGAGATTGAATGTTTCCATATCTTACAAAACGGAAGAATATTTACAAGAAAAATACGCTTTAACGATTACGGATGATAATTTGATTATCAATAGTAGCGTCGTTGCAAATGATGCGGTAACAGAAGAAATCAAAAACCTTCAACTCAATGAAGCTTTGATTCAAGACAATACCGTTTTAGCGATTCGATTAAGTGCAGAAAATATTGTTTTTACGATTGATGTAGCACAATTGGGCAAACATGTAACGACTAAAGAAAGTCAAGCAAACGCTATTCAGGTAATCAGACCTTATCACATTTTCAGTCATAATGCACAAGCTTTGCAAGATGATTTTGATTTATTGACAAAAGGTCGTACTTCGCAACCGATTAGTGAAACGAACACTGTTTTAGGTAAAGAAAATGTTTTCTTAGAAGAAGGCGCAATAGTAGAATGTGCTATTCTGAATGCTACGAAAGGACCAATCTATATTGGCAAAAATGCCCTAATCATGGAAGGTGCTATCATCAGAGGTGGCTTAGGAATGTGCGAGAATAGTACTTTAAAAATGGGTGCAAAAATCTACGGCGCAACGACACTCGGCGTTTATTGTAAGGTTGGTGGCGAAGTAAACAATTCTATTTTTCAAGGTTATTCCAATAAAGGGCACGATGGGTTTTTAGGAAATTCTGTGATTGGCGAATGGTGCAACCTTGGTGCAGATACAAACAATTCTAACTTAAAAAATAATTACGCACCTGTTAAACTTTGGGATTACACAACTGGAAGATTTGGACTAACAGGATTACAATTTTGTGGCTTAATCATGGGTGATCATTCCAAATGTGGTATCAATACGATGTTTAATACAGGAACGGTCATTGGTTTTTCTTCTAATATTTATGGTGCAGGTTTTCCAAGAAACTTCGTTCCATCATTCGCATGGGGCGGTTCTGGTGGCTATATGACTTTTCGTATGTCAAAAGCATTAGAAGTTGCAGAACGAATGATGGAACGAAGAAAAGAAGTACTTTCAGAAGCGGACATCAAGATTTTTGAATACATCAGTCAGCAAACGACTCGGTACCGTTCATGGGAAAAGTAAGATTTTGAACAACTGAATAATTAAACAGCCGAACAATTGAACAACTGAAGTCAAATACTTCTACATTCAATTGCTCGGCTGTTCAAGTATTTGACTGTTCTTTAATTTGATTTTGGCTTCAATGCTACAACTGGTTCTTTAGTTGTTTCATTTTTATTACTTACCGCAGTTACACTAGTTCTAGTCGTTTTAGCTCCTTTTTTATTACAAGTAGCCGCACAGTTAGCTGGTTTGCAAGAAGTTTTCTTAGTTTTTGTAGCCGTTGTTGTAGAATTTACGTTTAAAAAGTCAATTGTCTTCCTTGCAGCTTTTGCTTGTGTAGTAGACTTTGCATCTTTTTTACAGGCTTTCTTACAAGCTGTTTTAGTTTTACAAGTTGTTTGTGCTTGTGCGTTTACTGACATAAAAGTAAACGTCATTAAGAAGAAAAATACAATACTTAAATTTTTCATAATCGAATTTAATTTAATGATTTTGAATATTGAACATTTTAATTAATGTCCAATTGACGATTACAAAGATGCTTCCTTCTTATATAAATAGCTGTTTATCAGTTG
>CAZMEH010000321.1:0-4114 GCA_964564885.1 uncultured Saprospiraceae bacterium
TTAGTGGTTTTTTATTTGTCATTATATTGTAAATTTAGTTATAAATAACTGAATAACAAAAGTTTTCACTTTATGATTTTTTATAATTACTAATTAATTAAATATAATATTTTTTAAATTAAGGAATAACAATTGCTTCAAACGAATTATTCCATTATTTTCATAAAAGAAATATCAAAAAGACACGTTTTAAATGTCATTGGATATATTTTTGCAAACCTAAGGGTCGGACGCCTCTAAGGCATCCGACCCTTAACTTAACGTTAAATCAAACAAAACTATGCGCTTTATACTCCTTACAATCTTTATCGTAACCGCTTTTACAAATTACAGTTTTGCACAAAAGGCAAAGCCTGAAACGCCTCAGTTCACCGAATCAGACTCCATTCGTGGCATGCTTAGACCAGAACGAACTTGTTTTGATGTTACTAAATATACACTAAATCTTGAGGTAAAACCCAACGAAAGGTTTATTAAAGGCTATGTTGACATCAATTATGACGTAATAGAAGATTTCAAGACTTTACAAATTGACTTGTTTGAAAATATGACTATTAATAAGGTTGTTCATGATGAAACCGAACTGACTTATGATAGAAAATACGACGCAATCTTTGTGCATTTTCCAAAAAAGCAATCGAAAAAAAGTGCTAGTACAATCAGGGTTTATTACGAAGGAAAACCAACTACGGCTAAAAGAGCACCGTGGGATGGCGGTTTTGTTTGGAAGAAAGACGCAAATGGTGCAGACTGGATTGGCGTAGCGTGCGAAGGTGATGGCGCAAGTCTTTGGTGGCCAAACAAAGATCATTTGAGCGATGAACCAGACGAAATGACGATTATTTGTACCGTTCCTGCCAATCTAATGTGTGTTGTAAACGGTAATTTGACTGATACGAAAACCAATGACAACGAAACTAAAACCTATACTTGGGACGTCACTTATCCTATTAATAATTATAATGTTTCACTGAATATTGCTGATTATTTGCACTTTTCTGATACTTACGTTTCCAAGGTTGATGGCGAAAAACTAGCTTTAGATTATTACGTCTTGCGTGAAAATGAAAAAAAAGCTAGGCGACAGTTTGCACAAGTGCCAGGCGTTTTGGAAGCATTTGAACATTATTTTGGAAAATATCCGTTTTGGAATGATGGTTATGCACTCGTTGAAACGCCTTATCTCGGCATGGAACATCAAGGCGCAATTGCTTATGGTAACAAATATTTGAACGGTTATCTCGGGACTGGCGGAATGAATAGCGAGCATATTAAGGCGGATTACATCATTGTTCATGAGACAGGTCACGAGTATTTTGGAAATAGTATTAGCTGTAATGATCACGCTGAAATGTGGATTCACGAGTCATTTACCACTTATATGGAAATGCTTTATATCGAATATCATCAAGGAAAGGAACTAGCAGAATGGTATCTTCAAACTCAAAAAAGACATATTCACGACCGTCAACCGATACTTGGTCCTTTGAATGTGAACTATAATGGTTGGCTGAGTTCTGACCATTATTACAAAGGCGCTTACATTTTGCATACGCTTCGAAATGTGATTAATAATGATGAATTGTGGTTCAAAGCCTTGAAAGCTTTGCATGAAGAAAACGCCATTTCTCACATGACTTCTGACCAAGTGATTAATTTTTTGAGTGAAAGATTGGAAAGAGATTTGACTAATTTCTTTAAACAATATTTAGAGTTTCCATTGCCTCCGATGTTGCATTGCCGTTTTAAGGAAACCCGAAAAGAGTTGCAAGTGGCTTACAAATGGGAAACTGATGTTCCCAATTTCACGATGCCAGCTATGATTGGACTTAAAGGAGATTTTCAAAGAGTGGAAGCAACTTCCGAAGATTGGCAAATTATTAAGTTTAAAAAGCTAAAAAAAGCGGATTTTAGAATCAATACTGATGATTTTTATATTCAAGTGAGGCGATAATTTTTTAATTGAAAATGGATAATGGATAATTATTATACTTAAGCTTAGATCGTTATCGATTATCCATTTTCAATTGTTTTAAGCCACTGGTTCCAAGAATATTTTATAAAAATTAAATCCGTTTGCCATATCTTCTATCATATTAATATATCGAACGGAATGTGGAACTCGCTCAAAATAAAGGACAAAGTCAAATTTATGTCCAGCTTCTGAAAACATATACTGCTTAGGACAAAGTGGTATTTTCTCTGTTTTAATTAGTTTATACCGTTTTTTTGTTTTCAAATCCTCTATAAACATCTTTGGTGAAACGCAAGCGTGACCAGAAAAGGTTGAGGTATATTTGCAGTAAACTATTGTATGTTTTTTTGTTATTTGAATCTTTGTAATTCCGACTCTTGAATTTGCCCGCCTTTCGTACTTTGGCTTAATATAAATTTGTCCAAATGTGCTTGCAATAGCCAAACAACTAATAATTATTGTGATGATAAATCTTGTCATACCTTTTTGTTTCTTCAATACTAAATTATCGTTTCTATATAAACGAATCAAATATTGATCAAGTATTTACATCATTTATATTTATATAAAGGCTTAAAGTTAGGCAACGAAAATCGGCATTACGGAAGTAGCCAGCGCAAGCCTTTATTCATAAAGAACTTGATAAACTGCCATTTTTTAGGGACAGAAGACATCATCCAAACCTCTTGTGGAAAATTCATACGTTCATCTAAGAACTTAAAAACATTATCACCTTTCAAGGTTTTAAACATCGAAGGAAAAATATTTTTGCCCAATAAAACACCATCAGCCAACAAATTGAGCATCGCACTATCGTACATAGCATATCGAAACGGAGATTGAGTTATCTTATCTGTAATTTCCTCTTTTTGCATAATGGCTTTGGCAAGCTTAGTATTTTTCTCAATCATTCGAGTAAAAAAGTAACCCGAAGAAGCCTTGACATAGCCACCGATTGTACCAATTTTAATAATATTACCGTCAACTAATCCATTAAATTGATGGTCAGTCATAGGAATCGCATTGAATTCTTCTTCTATAATTTCATAATTTCCTGTCGTAACGTACTTTTTGATGTAATCCCTAACCTTATCATTATATTCTTCTTGCGTGTAAAGATCGGGCGAAAACTCAGTAAACTCAATCAATGCCGTATCATCAGTATAAGGTAAGACGTAAACAAAATTGGTCTTATCATCGCTACAATCTCGATAATCCATCAAAATGAATTCATCTTTATTGAATTGTGGCTTTTCTGTCTTGATAACCCAACCTTTGAAATGCTGCCAAACAAAAGTATTTCCTAAACTACTTGGAATTTCTTCTCTTAAAAAATAGGATTTAAATACTTTTTTTCCCTGAAACTGTTGGTTTTTACATTTAACTAAGCCACTTTTTTCAACCGCTTCAATTTTATCATAAACGAAAACGATATTCGAGAATTGCGCTAATTCACTTTTAATCAGATCATAAAAATCAATTCCTCGAATCGTATGATATTTATAATCTTTCAACTCCAAAGGAATAGATTTTCCAACATTATCAATGACAAAACCCGTTTGCCAGCTTTTCTTAACGACTCTTTCGTAGCCGTACAATTCCTTTGACCAAAACGACATAGTTCGGTCGTTGCTTTGCTTTTTGTCTATATCTATGACTAAGATTTGTTTTTTTTCAAATCCGTCATATTTTGACATTTCATGTAAAAGCGACATGCCCGACAGTCCAAAACCAGCAAATATAAAATCATAATTCATGGATAAATATTTTGAGCTCTAAAAGTAAAAAGCCAGTTTTGTTAAGTAATGTACCGTCGGCTTTAGCCGATATGGTGTTGCATTTGGAATAAATTTGCCCGAATGTACTTGCCACAGCTAAACAACTTATTATTATGGTGAATACTCTCATGCCTTTTTGTTTCTTCAATAGTAAGTTACTGAACTTGTTTAAGAACTCATGCTAAAAATATTGATAAACGCTTGATTTTCAAGACGAAGCTCATTTTTATTTTGGTAGCCAAAGCTACCGAAATAAAAATAGCTGAAGTATCCCGAGCACTCGGGATGGTTTGTCAAGAGATTAGCAGTGAGTTTTAAACAAGTTCGAACAGAGAAAAGAGATTTTTTATATTTTTCATCA
>CAZMEH010000322.1:0-4158 GCA_964564885.1 uncultured Saprospiraceae bacterium
AGAAGCGGTTGGTGAAGGTGCAATCGGACTTTTTGGAATAATAATGAGGTATAGGATTTTTGAATAAAATACTTTTAGCTTAAAGCGATTAATGACCGAAAAATAAGCTATTTGACTGCAAAATATTTACAAGTTGTAAATCGTTTATGTATTTACTTTATGGATACTTTAACATTATAAAAGTGTGAATAGATCTTCTTTGTTAAATCTAATATCATAAAAAAAACAATAAAAAGATAGTATATAATTATATTGGTTCGATATCTCTAAAATTAAAAAATAAAATAAATTTTATGAAAAAAATAATCACTATTCTTCTAATTACCATGTGCTTCGTAGGTCAATCTATTGCGCAAAAAGCTGACATTAGTAACGTTAGATTAGGTATTCAAACGACGCCTACAACTACTTGGATGTCTACGAATGACAATCAAATAGAAGGAGATGGAACTAAATTAGGTTTCAATTTAGGTTTCATGGCAGAATTTAATTTTGCTGAAAATTATTCATTCGCAACGGGTGCTTCTATTTTGTTTAATCAAGGTGGCGGTTTAAAATATGGTTATGATGGTGATTTTTTACCACGTGCTGCTGCTGATAGGTTATTGAGTTCTAATGGTGATATTCAATTCGATTCTATCTCTAGTGGCTCGACTATTAGCTATGGTGTACAATATATTGAAATCCCATTTTCTATTCGATTGAGAACCAATGAGTTTGGTTATTTACGATATTTTGCGGAATTGCCAATTTTTACCATTGCTGTAAAAACAAACGCAGTTGCTGATATTGTAGGAAATACATTGGGTAACAATCCAGTTGACGAAGCTATCTCTAGTGATATTAGTCCTGTAACCCTCAAATGGGGCTTAGGCGGTGGTGTTGAGTATAGTATTAGTCCAGATTTGTCATTGATTGGTGGTGTATTTTATACAGGTACTTTACTAGATGTAGTGAGAAATAAAGATACGGAGATTTTTCCTTCTGGTTTAGAGGAAGATTCAAAAGCTAATATTCAATCATTGTCTATTAGAATTGGTATTTTATTTTAAAAAAAATAACAGATTTCAAGAGCGAGGTGTCAAGTATCAGAATTTTTCTGGTATTTGACACCTCGTTTTTATTTATATCTGACGATTTATCAGATTTATTTTTAAAAATAGCTTCCTTAATTTTTGAAATTATATCTTTGCACTTCTTTAGAACAAAGAAAAGAGAACGTTTTACGGAGAGAACAGAGAAAAAGCAATCGACTTGCAGGTAATTATTTTTTTGCATTTAAAGTTGGATTGTTTATTACTCCTCTTCTATCTTAATCAGTGTAACGAATGGTCTTTCTTCTCTGCTCTAAAAAGATATATTTTAACATAAAAACTTTCTCTGAAATGAGTTTATTAGTAGTTGGAACAATGGCTTTCGATGATATCGAGACACCATTTGGTAGAGCAGAAAAAATTATTGGCGGCGCAGCAACTTATATTGGTTGGGCGGCTTCTTATTTCTATAATGATTTGAAATTAGTATCTGTTGTCGGTGACGATTTCCCAGAAAGTGAGATGACTGCTTTGAAAGGGAGAGGAGCGAGTCTTGACGGTGTTCAAATCAAGAAAGGTGAAAAATCTTTCTTTTGGGCTGGAAAGTATCATAATAATATGAATACTCGGGATACTTTGGTGACAGACTTGAATGTCTTAGCTGCCTTCGATCCTGTATTGCCAGAGCATTATAAAACGGCTGAATATGTGATGTTGGGTAATCTTAGCCCGCAAGTTCAGCAAAAAGTGCTAGACCAAATGACTACTCGTCCGAAGCTTGTTGTAATGGATACAATGAATTTTTGGATGGATATTGCTTTGGATGAATTGAAAAAAGTGTTAACTCAAGTGGATGTTTTAACAATCAATGATGAGGAAGCAAGACAATTGTCTGGCGAATACTCATTGGTGAAAGCTGCTAGAGTTATTCGTGCAATGGGGCCTAAATACTTGGTGATCAAGAAAGGAGAACATGGCGCATTGTTGTTTCATGGTGAAGATAAGTTCTTTGCTCCAGCGATGCCTTTGGAAGAAGTTTTCGATCCAACAGGTGCAGGCGATTCTTTCGCAGGTGGCTTTATCGGTTATATTGCTAAAACAGGCGATACTTCTTTTGAAAATATGAAAAGAGCTATTGTTTATGGTTCTGCTATTGCTTCTTTCTGTGTTGAAAAATTCGGAACGGAAAGAGTTAGAGCTTTGAGCGAAGATGAAATCAGCCAACGTTTAGCTGACTTTAAAAGCTTGATGTCGTTTTAAATGATGTTAAATTATTTAATTTTCTCCAATGTTAATACATTGTTGTTCGTGCAAATATTACTGATTATAACAGTTACAGTGATAATGTAAAACTGCTTTAATAACTCTGAAAGAGTTAAATATGAGTAGCCACAGGTGTGAACCTGTGGTGAAATTGGAAAACATAACCAACTCTGAAAGAGTTGTACACTTTATAATTTGCGTGAATGATAGTGTTGAACTCTTTCAGAGTTCGTTATTTATTGATTTTAAACCACAGGTTCACACCTGTGGCTACTCATATTCAACCATTTCATGGTTGTTTTTCCTTTTATTGCAAACGGTTATAATCAGTAATAATACAATTATTCTTTTGTGATTAACTAATAGAAGTTGTCAAGGATTAATGGTTTGCTAAATAGCGAGTCATTAGTTTTTTGACAACTTTTTATTTTTGGTTCTCTTTATTGGTTCTTTGACAATTATTGCCTTTTATCCAGTGGCTTGCCCCATTGTCCTAACTCACTCACTAAAAGACAATGAGGCAAGCCCCACTGGATGAAAAAACAGCAGTTTAGCAAAAATTGTCAAAGAACCTCTTTATTTTATCAACTATGAAAAATATACTCATACTTTTTTTGTTCAATTTATTGACTGTTTTATCAATTGCTCAAGTTACTATCATAGTTGATAAAGTACCAGAAAACACCGCAAACTTAGACCAGGTTTATATTGCTGGAACATTTAATAATTGGACACCAAACGTAACTCCATTGGCAAAAATGGCGGATGGACGTTTTAAAATTACGCTACCAACATTCGGTAAAGAAATTGAATTCAAATTTACAAGAGGTGATTGGGACAAAGTCGAATGTCAAGAAAACGGTTCATCCTTATCTAATAGAAAACTAGATACTTCAAGTCCAATAGAAGTTCATTTTGATATTGTAGCTTGGAATGACTTGGCTGGAAAATCAACAAAAAGTACTGCTAATGAACAAGTTAGTATCATGCACAATAGCTTTTATATTCCTCAATTAAAAGAATACAGACGAATTTCGATTTACTTGCCAAGTGATTATGAAGCGTCTAAGGAAACTTATCCGGTGTTGTATATGCACGATGGTCAAAATGTTTTTGATGCTTCGACGGCATATAATGGAGAATGGAAAGTGGATGAAACGCTCACCAAATTAGAAAAAGAAAAGAATTTAAAGCTCATTGTCGTTGCCATTGATAATGGAGAATCAGCTCGAACTGATGAATATACGCCTTGGTCAAACCCAAAGCATGGTGGCGGAGATGGTGAAAAATATGTTGATTTTCTAGTCAATACCTTGAAATTACACGTTGACGAACATTACAGAACAAAACCTCAGCGTGAATTTACTGGTATTATGGGTAGTTCGCTTGGCGGATTAATTTCGATGTATGCTATTATGGAACATCAAAATGTATTTGGTCGAGCTGGTGTTTTTTCTCCATCTTTTTGGTTTTCAAAACAGGCTTATGAACAGGTTGAAGCCAAAGGCAACCAGTTTGAAGATACCAAAATCTATATGATTATGGGAAAGAAAGAAGGTAATGATATGGTCAAAGGCATTAAAAAAATGACTAAAACGCTAAAGAAAACGGGCTTCAATTCTAATCAATATCAATCTACTATTCATAAAGATGGAACGCATAGTGAATGGTATTGGGAAAGAGAATTTGAAGAAGCGGTGCTTTGGTTATTTCTTTAGGGAGCAGAGATCGCTTCGCTGAGAGAGGAGAGACCATTTGCTGCGCTCATTGAGAGAACAGAGAAAATCGAACAATCGAACAATCGAACAATCGAACAATCAAACAATCGAACAATCGAACAATCGAACAATCGAACGGAGAA
>CAZMEH010000323.1:0-10732 GCA_964564885.1 uncultured Saprospiraceae bacterium
TTTATCTCCTTCTCGGTAATATTCTTTGTAAAGACCAATGCCTTCCAGATATTCTGAATGAATAGGATGTTGACAAGAGCGATACAGTTTAGAACCAGAAACTGAATGAGTCGTTTCCAGATATGGATTTGATTTACCTTGAGGAGAACGAACAGTCGTTACGCCATAAGGACGCTTATAACAAGCATCATGATACATTTTCAAGAAAATATCCTTACGAATGCCTTTTACTTCAGATTCTCCATATTGTAAATATCTAACAACATATCTTTCTTCATCTATCATATCATCAGCCCTCAATACTTCACCTGGATTATGAATATTTTCGTAGTCATATATAATAGACATATATGGTGCAGCAAAATAAGTCATAGACCTATCATCTAACGTACAATGTATCATATAATCAACTTCTTTCAATACCGTACCAAAAGAAGTTGGTATTTTTAAAATAACTTTTGTTGCTTTTTTATTGACACGAAATACAAATTGATTATCTACGCCAAACCCAGACGTTTCATTAAGTATTTGATAACTTGAAGGAAGGGTACTTAAAGTAGGCGCATTTTCACTTACTTTAAAAATAAGTGTTCTTTGTTCACTAACAGGCAAATGATAATTTATATAACTATCCTCTACTATATAGTCTTTATCTGTTTTATATTCATATTTTTTCATTGTTGCAGGATTATATTCTACAACATAGGTTGTCACATCACCTGTAAATGAAATTTGACCAATAGATAAGTTAATAGTAAATAAGGATAATAATAATATAATATTTGTTTTCATAACGGTACTTTTGCCTTAGTTATTGATTATAAGAGGGTTATTATTAATGCATTATAAAAGGTAGATTACATTGATTACGTTTATTACATTTAATAAAACCAAAAAGCATTCCAAAAAGGGTTAAAAGTGAAATAATAAAATAATAAAAATAAAGATTATACACTGATAACCAACGAATTACAGCTAAAATTCTTTAAGCTCTGACTATCAAGACTCAACACATAAATTATATAACAATAGATTAATTTATTTATATGTTTTATTTTTTAGAAAACACGGAAACGGTGTCAGAGTACTTGGAAAGCGTTAAATTATTTAAAAAAAACGTAAAGTTTACCTTATAGATTTACAAAACCTATGAAGTCTGGACTTCCGAAAGATTAGAAATAAAATAAGGTTTTAAGTGTTAGTCCGTTTTAACTTTAAGCACGGAGAAAGAAATTTAAAGTAACAGATTGCAGTGATTGATAATCAATTATTTCCAGAATACTCCTGAGTAAAACCAAGTGCTACTGATTAACGAATAATTAGTTTTTTGGGTTCTTTGAAAACTATTGTGGAAGTTTCAAAAAACGGTAAAGGGCGCACAGCTTGCCACCATTTTTCTTGGAATGAGGGCACACGACAAGACATTTTCATTCGTAATTTTCTAAGAAAATTATTTTTCCACAAAAAAATCAGGGAACCGTTTTTTTAAAAATAATTTAAATTAGATGATTTCTGCCAAAATTCGCTTGATTTGTTTTAACTTTTGGTCATAGCCAAATCATAACATTTTGTTAAAAAACTTGTAAATACTTGAATAGAAGAATGAAAATGAGAATATTTTAACTTTTTTTTTGGTAATAAAAGTTCTTATCGCTTTCTTTGCACCGAAATTTTAAGGACGATATCTCTTTAGTTATTTATTAAATAGGTAGTTGAGAGGATTTTTTAATACAATATAATACGCGAATTATGGCAATTTTTGATCAAATCAAAGCAATTGTAGTTGATAAGTTAGGTGTTGAAGGAGAAGAAGTTACAATTGAGAAAAGTTTCACTGAAGACTTAGGAGCTGACTCTTTAGATACTGTAGAATTAATCATGGAATTTGAAAAAGAGTTTGATATTAATATTCCAGATGAAGATGCTGAGAAAATTGCTACTGTTCAGGATGCAGTTACTTATGTAACAAACAAAGCAGCATAATCTCTTTTTTAATATATACTTAGTTTAAGCACATTGAGGCCTCATTATATACTTCAATGTGCTTAACTGTTTTTATTTCTTATCTAACCTTGTAAGTTTGACTTACATCTAACTTCTAAAATAGCTGCTATGAAAAGAGTTGTTGTAACAGGTCTTGGCGCAGTCACGCCTATCGGAAAAACGCTTAACGAATTTAGAGAAGGTCTTAAAAATGGCATTAGTGGAGCAGGGCCAATCACTCAGTTTGACTCTTCGCTTTTTAAAACGCAGTTCGCCTGTGAAGTATCAGACCTAGATATTTCCGAACATTTCAATCGAAAAGAAGCTCGGAAACTAGATAGATTTACACAAACAGCAATAATTGCGGCAGATGAAGCGATTGCTGATTCTGGAATATTAAATATTGATGGACTCAATGTCGATAGAGTTGGTGTAATTTGGGGCGCAGGAATTGGCGGTCTAAAGAGCATCTCTAAAGAAATTAAGGAGTTCTCAACAGGAAATGGAACGCCTCGTTTCAATCCGTTTTTCATTCCTAAGATGATTATTGATATTGCTGCAGGTCATATCTCTATCAAACATGGTTTCAGAGGAGTGAATTATTCCACTGTTTCGGCTTGTGCTACATCTACTCATGCTATTATTGCAGCAGCCGATTCTATTCGATTAGGCAGAGCTGACATTATAGTGACAGGAGGTTCGGAAGCTACAATTGTAGAAGCAGGAATTGGAGGATTTAACTCTATGAAAGCTCTTTCTACTAGAAATGACGATCCAAAAACAGCATCAAGACCATTTGATCTAAACCGAGATGGTTTTGTAATGGGCGAAGGTGCTGGCGGTCTAATACTAGAAGAATACGAATACGCTAAGGCTCGTGGCGCAAAAATCTACGCTGAATTAGTTGGAACGGGTATGACCGCAGATGCTTATCATATTACCGCTCCTCATCCAGAAGGTATTGGCGCAGCTAATGTGATGAGAAATGCATTGAAGGAGGCAGGTCTTAATCCATCAGATGTCGATTATGTGAACGTTCACGGTACTTCAACGCCACTAGGTGATATTGCAGAACTAAACGGTATATTGAAAGTATTCGGATCTGACGCCTATGATTTAAATATCAGTTCTACCAAATCAATGACAGGTCATTTATTGGGTGCAGCGGGCGCTGTAGAAGCTATTGCAGGAATATTAGCTATTCAAGATAACTTTATACCGCCAACGATCAATCACTTTACAGATGATCCTAATATTGATTCAAAACTTAATTTGACATTCAATACGGCTCAAGAACGTAAAGTAAATACCGTTCTTTCTAATACTTTTGGTTTTGGAGGTCACAATGCATCTGTTATTTTTAAAGGAATTTAAATACAATAAACTATTCTAGCACAATTGTTAGAATAGTAGTAATATAATAATTAGACCTTATAGGCTTCAAAACCTATAAGGTCTTGTTCGTCAAAGGCAACGTGATTAAGAAAATATTGTACAAATTGCTAAAGAAATACAATAATTAGATAGAAAGTTTAAAAAAATCGTAGATTTGGATAATTGTTTTAATCTCATTATTTTCAAATCTTAAAATCTTACATATATCAATGGGTTTCATTAGGCGTACTTTCAATAAATACTTAGCTTCCAAAGAAGACAAACTTTTCACTGAACAATTGGAAGAAATACTTGGTTATGTACCTTCAAATCTTAGCGTTTATGCGCTTGCCTTTGCCCATAAATCGTTTGGAGATAGTAACGAAAAATTCTATGAGGTTCAGAATAACGAGCGATTAGAATTCCTTGGTGATGCCGTGCTAGGTACGATTGTAGCAGAATATTTATTCAATAAGTATCCAAATAGCGATGAAGGTTTTTTAACTAAAATGCGTTCAAAATGCGTTAATAGAAAAATGCTCAACCATGTTGGTGCAGAAATGGGATTAGAGACTTTCATAGATATGAGCTCTTCTAACAAAATGAGCAAATCTACCCTTGGAAATGCTTTAGAGGCTTTTATTGGTGCAATTTATTTAGATATTGGCTATTATGGAACACAGAAATTTATTGTGCATCGCATGCTCAAAGACTTTATCAATGTAATTCATTTAGAAATATATGATGATAACTTTAAGAGTCAATTACTGGAATGGTGTCAAAAAAATAAGCGTTCTATTAGCTACGATATAGTTCAAAAAGCTAAAGTTGACAATAGAGACTTCTTTACCGTCGCTGTTAAAATAGATGGCGTAAAGGCTGCGCAAGCTGATGATTTTAGTAAAAAAAGTGCAGAACAAAAAGCCTCGAAATTAGCTATGGATAGATTAAAAATTCCAATACAGGCAACTTCTTAGCAAATTTGAAATTCCAAAATACTTACCAATATCATCTTCTCTTACAAATTGAAAGAATAGCAACAATAATATATATTGATAGAATGTTTAAGTAGTTAAGAGCTGCTAAGGAACGTGAAGAAATAGGAACGCTGCTTCACTTAAAAGCAAGCTGAAAACTTCAAATTAAGTAAACAATCAAAATATAGAAAACAATATTTTATGAAATCATATAGAATTCATACCCTTTTTGCCCTGCTTTTCTGCTTTAGCTTACAAGTCAACGCACAGCTAACAGCCGGACTAATTGCATATTATCCATTTAACGATTGTACTGCTGATGACAAATCGCCGAACGGCAATGGTGGAAATGGAACAGTAGTTGGGAATCCTACCTGTGGATGTGGTGTAGAAGGCGATGCAATGGTTTTTGACGGAATAGACGATCATGTATTTTTTAGTGGAAATGTCAATGCGATTTTTCGTCAAAACAATTTTTCGCTAAGTTTTTACTTCAAACCATTTGATGCTGTTTCTGCACAAAATATACTGTCTAAAAGAGTAGATTGTACCGGAAATGGTAGCGTATTCAATGTTGAATACTTGTTGAGTCTCAATTTTATTTCAACAGATTTCAATGAAAGTGCCACTAAAAAAATTGCAATATCTAGTAATTTAGACTTAACCTGCTGGCATCACTATATCTTAATTAGAGATAGCAAGAAAGTAAGATTATACTTAAACGGAGAATTGATTGATGAAAAAATCACTAGTACTGTTTTAGACTTAAGTAACTCTGCTTTACTCAGAATAGCTGACAGTCCTTGTATTGGACAAACAACGAATCGATTCAGAGGAAAGCTAGATGAATTACGTATTTATAACAGAGTCTTATCTGATCAAGAAATCGGTGAATTGTACCTGGAGCCAGATTTGATAGAAAATCGGGATCCTATCATTTACCTAGGAGAAGATGTTGCAGTTGATATACCTGTTACTTGTGCCAGTAATTTCGTTTGGTCACCATCAACAGGTGTTAGCAATGTATCAATACCTAATCCTATACTTGAGCCAGAAGAGACTACAACTTACTCCGTAACAGTACTTGATAATTATGGTTGTTCTAGTACAGACACATTAAAAGTTACCGTCATCGATCCTGCTGACTTAGATTGTAATGGTATATTTTTACCAAGAGCATTCACACCAAACGGTGATGGTTTAAATGATCTTTACGGAATAAGCAATCCGCAAGCACTAAGAAATGGCTTATCCGCCTTTGAAATTTTTAGTAGATGGGGCGAACGTGTTTTTACAACCTCTGACCCTTTTGATACTTGGGATGGAACCTATAAAGGGAATCTTGTTAATGGAAATGTGTTTGTTTACCGAATTACTTATACTTGCGATGGTCAAGAATACAATAATAGCGGTAAATTAGCTTTAATGAGATAGTAATATTAAGGTATAATAGCGAGTTCTCGCCGAGGTTTTGGGACAGGTCGCCATGAGTGGTGAAATGACTAAAATTATTGATTGAAGTTGTTTAAAAACTTTATTATAAAATTTTAAGACTCAATGACTGAAAAAAAGATAACGATAGATAACGTTTCGTCAATAAGGCGAGTAGCACAGGAGCTACTCGCCTTTTGCGATGATACCAAATGCATTATATTTATAGGTGAAATAGGTGCAGGAAAAACGACACTCATCACTGCTATTTGTAAATTGTTGGAAGTTTCGGATATCGCAACTAGTCCTACATTTTCTATAGTCAATGCATACGAAGGCAAGAACGGTACTATTTATCATATGGATTTGTATCGTCTAAATGATATAGAAGAAGCCTTTGGAATAGGTATCGAAGAGTATTTAGATTCTCCAAATTATTGTTTCATCGAATGGCCTGAAATCATTGAGCCGCTATTGGTACAGACTCCTGTGATACAAGTCAATATTAATCTGGTCTCTGAAACTAGCCGTGAATTCATTTTTAGAAAATAAACTAATACAAATCAAGATTTTATACTAACTTTAAGTATGTTATTTATATTTCAATACTAAACAACGAACTTAGCGTATCTTTGGATTTTTATTCATTGGTTTCCAAGTATCCATTAATAACATTTAAAGAAACAGGAAATCTTATTTCATCATCAACCATAAAAAAAATTGGAAACAGAGGATTATTATAGGCAGATAGAATTCATTTTTTTACAAGCTAGCCCAGTAAGCGATGTTGCTATTTACACCACGTTTCTAGTTGTATTATTACTTTTATTTTGCTCTGCGATGGTTTCAGGTTCAGAAGTTGCCTACTTTTCTTTATCTCAGCGCATTATCAATCGCCTAAAAAAAAGCAACAACATTGTTGACCGACGAGTTGCAAACCTTGTCAACCAGCCTGGAATGCTGCTCGCTACTATTCTCATCGCTAATAACTTTATCAATATTGCGATCATTATCCTTTCTTCTTTTGCATTAAACAACACAATTCCTACAGAACTATCTAGCACGACACAGTTTTTAATAGAAGTTGTTATCGTTACTTTCTTCTTAGTTTTATTCGGCGAAGTGTCTCCTAAGATTTACGCTTCTATGAATAGCCTAAGTCTAGCCAGGCGAATGAGTAGACCGATGCTAATACTCATGCAAATCTTTCGACCGTTTAGTAAACTTTTAGTTTCTAGTACAAAATATATCGAAAAACGGCTCGCCAAGCGAAGTCGTCAAGACAATTCGGTTAGTTTAGAGGATATTGGGCAAGTGATTGAAATTACAGTCAACGGCAATAATGAGAACACAGAGCAAGAGAAAGAGATGCTAAAAAGTATTATTCAGTTTGGAAATGTTTCTGCTAAACAAATTATGACCGCTCGGGTCAATATGACTTGCGTTGACTATGATGCTACATTCGGTGAATTGCTAGATGTTGCCATCAATTCCAGTTACTCCAGAATCCCTGTTTATTATGATGATAGTATGGACAACATCAAAGGTGTTGTTTACATCAAGGATTTGTTGAAATATTTAAATAAAAATAAAGACACCTTTCAATGGCAATTTATTATTCGTCAACCTTACTATGTTCCAGAAACTCAACGGATTGATAAACTGCTAGAAAAATTTAAAAAAGATCGGGTGCATATGGCTATTGTCGTTGATGAATATGGCGGAACGGCTGGTATTGTTACCTTAGAAGATATTTTGGAAGAAGTCATTGGCGATATCAAAGATGAGTTTGACAAAGATGAAGACGAAATGAGTTTTAAGAAACTAGGAAAAAACCATTACGAATTTGAAGCTCAAACGCTCATTATTGATGTTTGTCGAGTACTTGATATAGATACGAATGCTTTTGACGAAGTGCGAGGCGATGCGGATTCTATTGCAGGTTTGCTGTTAGAAGCAAAGATGGATTTTCCAGAAGATGGCGAAATTATAGAAATCAATGATTACGAATTCAAGGTAATGGCAACGAACGAACGACGCATCGAATCGATAGAAGTTAAAAAATTAGATAAATTTAAAAGAGAGGAGTAATTCCATAAATGATGGACGGTTTTAGATTTTAGAATTACGATTAAATTCTAAAATCGTAATTCTAAAATCGTCCATCATTTATGGAATATCCATGAATTTATGCGTCTGCAATGAAATTTGCCATTGTGGATTTGCTTTTACATAATCTATAATCAACGGCATCATCTCAGCCGCCTTATCCCATTCAGGTTGCAAAAAGAGCTGACAATCTTCGCTCACTTCCGCAGCATAAGTTTCTGCCCATTTGAAATCATGTTTATTAAAAACAATAATTTTCAATTCATCTGCTTTGGGAATCACTTTAGGTAATGGCACTTTAAACTTCTTTGGTGACAAACAAATCCAATCCCAGCTTCCTGTTAGCGGATGCGCGCCAGAAGTTTCGACGTGTGTCTTAAAGTCTTCCGCTTGCAATGCAGCCGTTAAATCGGTCAAATCGTACATTAATGGTTCACCGCCAGTAATGACAACTATTCGAGCAGGATGTTCCGTTGCATCACCAACCATGTTTTCAATAGTAATTTTCGGATGAGCAGCAGCGTCCCAGGATTCTTTGACATCACACCAAACACAACCTACGTCACAACCACCTAATCGTATAAAATAAGCCGCTTTGCCTTGATGTGCGCCTTCACCTTGAACGGTGTAGAATCGCTCCATCAAAGGAAGTGTAGCTTTGGTATTTATCGAATCTATCATTTTCATATGGCAAAATTAAGAAAACTCACACGCTATTTCATCAATAAAACCTAATGATTGAAAAAATTTAAGTTCGTTGAAAAAATCGGTGAATTAGAATAGAACTTTGTTAAGTAAAGATTTTTGACTAAGACATCAGGAGTCAAGAGCAAAGAGCCAGATTAAATAAATTATTGACAATCAGATTTTTTCTGACACCTGACAACTCACTCTTGACGCCTTTTCGTCAATAAATATTAATAAGAATGAACGTATAATATCATTTTAAAGTTAGTAGTTACAACAAGAAAATGAAGTATAAGTTAGTTTCATTTCATACAATTATAAAAATTATCAAATATCGCTTTATCTTTGCGCTCTAATTTGGAAGAAAATGGCAACAGAACAAAACAAAGATTTTACGAAACTTATCGGTCACTGCAAAGAATATGGATTTGTCTTTCAGTCGAGCGAAATATATGATGGACTTAGTGCGGTATATGACTACGGCCCTTATGGTTCAGAATTAAAGAATAATATCAAAGCGTATTGGTGGAAATCGATGGTGCAAATGCACGAAAACATCGTTGGTATCGATTCGTCTATCTTCATGCATCCGACTGTTTGGAAAGCATCGGGACACGTTGATGCGTTCAATGATCCGTTGATTGACAATAAGGATTCTAAGAAACGTTATCGTGCGGATGTCTTAGTAGAAGATCATATTGCGAAGATTGAAGCTAAAATCAACAAGGAAATAGCTAAAGCTAAAAAACGCTTTAAGGACGCTTTTGATGAAGTGGAATTCAGGGCAACACATCCTCGTGTTTTGGCGAATCAAGCAAAAATGGATGCGATCTCTGCTCGTCTTGGAAAAGCAATGACGGATGGTGATTTGGCTGATGTGAAAGCTTTAATTGAAGAATTGGAGATTGCTTGTCCAATAAGCGGCTCTCGTGATTGGACAGATGTTCGTCAGTTCAACTTGATGTTTTCTACTCAATTGGGAACGATTGCAGGTGAACAAGGCAAATTATACTTACGTCCAGAAACGGCACAAGGTATTTTTGTGAACTTCTTGAATGTTCAAAAAAGTACTCGTCAGAGAATTCCTTTCGGTATCGCTCAGATTGGTAAAGCGTTTCGTAATGAAATCGTTGCTCGCCAGTTTATTTTCCGAATGCGTGAATTTGAACAAATGGAAATGCAATTTTTCATTGCGCCAGGTACGCAAGCGAAATGGTACGAATACTGGAAAGAAGCTCGTATGAAATGGCACTTAGCCATTGGTCATCCTGCGGAGAAATTACGTTTTCACGATCATGCTAGCTTAGCGCACTACGCTGACGCTGCGGCTGATATTGAGTTTAATTTCCCATTTGGTTTCAAAGAACTAGAAGGAATTCACTCTCGTACGGACTTTGACTTGAGCGCACATCAAGAGCATTCTGGTCGTAAGCAACAGTATTTCGATCCAGAACTCAACGAAAACTATGTACCTTATGTATTAGAAACTTCAATCGGTTGTGATAGAATGTTCCTTTCTGTAATGGCAAATGCATTACACACAGAAACATTGACTAGTGCAAATGGTAAAGTTTCAACTCGTGATGTACTAAAAGTTCATCCAGCACTTGCGCCTGTGAAATGTGCTATTATGCCATTGAAGCGTAATAATCCAGAATTGGTCGCAAAAGCGGAAGGTGTTACCAACCTGTTGAAGTTGTCTTTCAATTGTCAATATGATGATAGAGGTGCGATCGGTAAATTATATCGTCGTCAAGATGCAATTGGTACGCCATATTGTATCGCTATTGATTTTCAGACATTAGAGGATGATACCGTTACTTTGCGTGATAGAGATACAATGGAACAACAACGAGTTCATATCAATGAATTAGAAAATATCATTAGAGAAAAAGTGGACATGAAACAATTGTTTGTTTAGAACTTTTTTTAAAAATAAATACTGAAAAGGTTTTAGTCTCACAATGAGACTAAAACCTTTTTTTTCATGTCACAGACCGAACAATACTCTTCTCTTTTTAGGCTAAAAATTCTTCAACGTCATATTTTCTACAGAAATTTGAATAAAAAGCAATATAATGTATCACTTACTATGTCACTTTTTTAAAAAATACCTATTACTACACGTATTTTATTGAAAAAGAACAATTATCACATTTATTTTTTAATAA
>CAZMEH010000324.1:0-1897 GCA_964564885.1 uncultured Saprospiraceae bacterium
CTGTAGAATAAAAGCGTTGATAAGGCTTTTATGAGTTCAGTTCGGCAAAAAAGTATTTTCAAACAAATAAAACCGTAGGTATTTGGAGGATTATAAAAATCGCTTTATCTTATTTTTCAGTTGAATATCTCGACGAAAAAAATATAAAATAAAGCTGCCACCAACGTCTGCAATAACTTCCAGTGCCAGCAAAAGCTATCACTGTACGTTGTTGCAGACGTTAGCGGTCATTGAAAAACGACTTAACACTAAAAACATAATGACTGAATTAGAAACACTTGCCTTTACTCTTAAACAATTTGCTGACTTGACAGCAGACGATTTTAATATGTCTACTTCTTTTTGGCATACAAAGAAGTATAAGAAAGGTGACTTCTTCAATCAACATAAAAACATATGTAAGTATTTAGGATTCATAAATATAGGTGCTTTCCGTTCTTATGTTATAGACAACAAAACAGCTGAAGAAAAGAACGTTTTTCTTTATTCAAAAAATCAATTTGTAGTTCCGTTCAAAAGTTTTATTAACCAAACACCTTGCGATTATCATACTCAAGCAATGACAGATGCTTCAATACTTTACATCAATATTAATGATTTGTTGACTCTTTACGAGCAATCTCATAAGTGGGAAAGATTCGGGCGTTTAATGGCGCAAATGGCATTTAATGTGACTATTGAAAGAATGGAAAGTTTCATCTTTAAAACACCTGAAGAACGTTATTTAGATTTAATAAAAAACCACCCAGAAATTTTCAATAACATTCCATTGTATCATATTTCTTCCTATTTGGGTATACAAGGACCTTCATTAAGTAGAATCAGAAAAAGAATTTCGGGGAAGTAATACGATTTTAACTTGAGTTAAAATTTGACAGAATTATTTGTTGTAATTTTGGAGAAATCAAAAAATCAAAAATGGAATCAACAAAAACAATCGTGTTTATACACGGATTATGGATGCATTCATCTTCTTGGCAACAATGGATGGACTACTTTAAAGAACAAGGTTATAAAACACTAAATCCAAATTGGCCAGGAGTCTCAGCCACAGTTGCTGAATGCCGTTCAAATCCAGAATCGATTGCCAATAGAGGCGTTACAGAAATTGTAGATAGTTATGCCAAAATTATTGCAACGCTTCCTGAACCACCAATTGTTATAGGGCATTCGTTTGGCGGATTAATTGCACAAATCCTATTAGGACAAAATCTGATAAGTGGTTGCATTGCTTTAAATCCTGCACCTATGAAAGGTGTATGGCAACTACCATTTTCAGTTCTGAAAGCGTCTTTTCCTATACTGGGAAATCCTTTTAATTTTAAAAAAGCAAATTCACTCACTTTTAAACAATTTTGTTATGGATTTGCAAATGCAATTCCAGAGAAAGAAGCAAGAGAACTTTATGACCTTTGGACAATTCCAGCACCTTGCAAACCACTTTTTCAAGCTGCAACGGCCACTTTTTCAGGTTCAGAAACAAAAGTGAATACCGAAAATACTAAACGTGGACCTCTATTAATTACAGGAGGCGAAAAAGATAATCAAGCACCACCAATATTGGGAAAAGCATCCTTAGAAAAATATAATTCATCCGTAATTTCGGATTTTAAATTATTTGAAGGACGTGGTCACTCAATTGCTATAGACAATGGGTGGAAAGAAATTGCGGATTACGCACTTATTTGGCTTAAAAAGAACGGACTTTGATAAATAAATAAACAACGAACCGCTAACAACGTATATGAAAAGTAGCAGGTTTATGGGCACCATTTTTCATTTTCAAGCAAAGATATCAGAAAAGAACCAAACTTTAAGTTTAGCTCTTTTCTGCTATTTTTTATATACATTGTTAGCGGTTCGTTGTTTATTTATTTATCAAAGTCCGTTCTTTTTA
>CAZMEH010000325.1:0-2974 GCA_964564885.1 uncultured Saprospiraceae bacterium
CAAGCCACACAAACTTGAGCAAAGTAGTGCGAACAATCTGTTTGCACTACTTTGCTCAATTGCTGTTTTCTGTATGCGGAATAGTGCCTTGTCTTGAAATAGCATGACCAGAATAAAGAATCAGACTATTAAAGAACCTAAAGAATATCTAATTTATCAAATTCAAGATAATACTCCGTGTGTTCTCCACCGCCTTGTCCTGCACCTGTGATAGAATCAATCGTACCATAAATGGTAAATACCTTTCCTGTACATTTTTCAACCATTTTCATTCCTGCTTGGTCAGTATAAGCTAGTATTTGAAAAGCATATTTTCCATCATCTCCGGTTTGATCAATGCAAAAATGCTCACTGGTTTCATCCAATGAAGAACGTAACATGTGTTGCATTTCAAAATCACAAACCCTAGCTTTAAAATAGATTTTTTTTCCAACGTATTCACTTAATTTTGCACCTGACGGAAACAATTCATATCCAGGTACTGGAATTTCTTTTGAAGGAACACAAGCAAAAAAACTGATTAATATTGATATGATAAACACGTTTATTTTCATGTTGCAATTTTAAAAAATGACTGATTGAAGATAAGTATTTTTAGTAAATTTAAGTATTTAAACATTTAGTAATCAAAATAATATGAAACAAATAAAATTACAATTTTTAAAAACCTTTTACGTGTTGTGCTTTAGTATGATAGCAACAGTTGGTTTTAGTCAGCAGATTAATAGTCTTGTGATTAATCCAATAAACCCAACGGATTGCAGCAATTTTGATATTACAGCAGATGGGACGCTTTGGTCACTCAGTTATCAGTTTTTATCCATGACTTATGCGGTTTCAGGAAATACGATTACTGTCGATTTAAAATTTAGTGATCCTGGTATTTCAGTTCCTGCGATTGGCTCTTTTAATCATTCTGTAACAGCATCAAGTGTTCCCGCTGGAAATTATTCTGTTGTTGTAAATTCTTATTTAGGTGCATCACTGAATAGTACTATGAGTACAAATGTCACAATTACACCCTGTTGTTCTGCAAATGCAGATATTTCTACCATTGCAAATGCGTTTTGCTTAGGAGATAGTGCAACATTGACTGCGACTAATATTGTCGCAACTACCATTCAATGGGAAGTTAATGGTGTTAATCTTTCTACGAATACAATCACAACACTTAATTTTTCTACAATAGGAACGTACAATGTAGTTTTGACAGCTACTCATAATGGCTGTTCAACAACTGATATGGCTACGATTATAGTTGACTCCATTGCTACATTCAACATTGGTACGGATACTTCTTTTTGTGCTGGAAACTCGATTACATTAGACGCAACAGCTGCTAATACGTCTACATATCTTTGGTCAACAGGCGAAACGACAGGAACAATCACCGTTGATACGACAGGAACTTATACCGTTAATGTTACAGAAAATGCTTGTTCAGAAACAGATGCTATTAATATTACTGTAAATGCACCAGAAATAAATCTTGGCGATGATGTTCAACTTTGCTATGGTGAAACCGTAACATTTTCAGACACGATAGGATTATTATATCAATATCTCTGGTCAACAGGAGCAACGACTTTAAGTGTAACTATTGATACTACAACGATGTTGTCTGTAACGGTAACGGATTGGAATGGTTGTCAAGCAACGGATGATGTTATAGTAACAGTTAATCCAGAGATTATAATTGGTTTATCTGACACGGCAACTATCAATACGGCTGGTGATTCTATGACTTTAGATGCAGGGAACTGGGCATCTTACTTATGGTCAACTGGAGAAACCTCTCAAGTGATTACGGTTTCTACAAGCGGTATTTATTCAGTTACCGTTGAGGATGAAGATGGTTGTTCTGCTTCTGATACTATTAATATTACGGTTGTTAGTGCGAAGCATTTATCAAATATTCAAACGGTTAAAGTCTTTCCAAATCCTGCAACGGATTATTTGCAAATTGATGCCGCAAACATTGATTTGACGAACGGTTCTATTATTATAGTAAATGGAATGGGGCAAGTTGTGAAGACAATGGAAGCAAATAGTATTTCAAATATCAATATTGCAGATTTAGCAAATGGTGTTTATTATTTGAAAATATTAGATAAAAATAATCAAGCGATTGGTGTAGCGAAGTTTGTAAAATTATAAGAATACAGGTTTTAAATGTTCAAGTGTCGGAGACCTTAAAGGCGTCCGACACTTAGTCTTTTTAATTATCCTTTATTTGATGCAGCTTTTTACTCCTCAAAAGAAACTCTGCATCTTTCGCTTCTTCGCTATCCGTATAAAACAAGGCACGAGTATCAATATCATTTTCTTCAATATGATTAAGCATTTGCTGCGAAGCTTCATTTTGTGTCAAAAAAGGCACAATGACAACAATAAAGCACCAAATGCAAAAAATACCAAATACAAGTCTCAATAATTTATTTTTCATATCTAATATATTATACGCATGATTGCGTAAATTTACGATTTTAGATTTCATTTAATTAGGAAAGAGAATAATAATTCGCAATTCCTAATTCGTAATTATAATACGAATGACCATTTACTTTGGATTAGAGTTGGATAATCTGGTTGTACCAGAAAGACGAGAGAGCGGCGTATTTTATTTTGGTCCAAAACGGCTCATTGGCTACCTAGAATTGCATCTAGGGCTAAGCGGTCATTCACAAAATAACGATTTTCTTCGCATTGAACAATTTCGTCAAGCACTGATAAAACACAGTGGATTTCATCCAGAAGCCTTTTATGTGCGCTCGTTTGAGGCGGATCCGTTGGCTACGGCTACTGCTTTGCTCAATCGTAGAGACGAATTGGTATTAAGCAATTGGAATTTTGTTCCAGATGAAAATACACCTGTTCGACTGAAAACCATTGCGCAAATTGAAAATATCGCTCAAACTCATGACGACGGGAGAAGCCTGAGCATGGGTTATTCAGATAGGTTTGCGGAACTGGA
>CAZMEH010000326.1:0-4261 GCA_964564885.1 uncultured Saprospiraceae bacterium
TATACATTAAATTAGTAGGTTCATTTGTTACAGGATCTTCCAGGGTAAAGTAATCTTGAACAATAACATCAATTAGATAAGTATAATAATATGTTCCACTAATTAGGAATCTATCACCAAAACCATCTTTAATTCGTTTAGTTAAACTGGTTTCAAAATTGATAGATTTTTCTGGACCTAAACCTTCATTAGGAACAGTGACGTAACCATTCTTCGTACGAATTTTACCAAAATCATCTACATTTGGTGCTCTAAAAGCAGTTGCGGCTACCGCATCAATATAAAAATCCTCTAAGAATTCATAAGAAGCACTGACACTTCCTGTTAATGCACCACCTCTCAATCCAATTTCCTCGAAAGGTAAAATGGTGATACTATCTGGAATAAATTGAGATTTAAGTGTTGTATAAGTATATCGAGAACCAGCCATAATGTCTAATTTGTCAAAAAATGTTTGACGATAATTAACATAAGCTGCTGCACTAAACATTTGGCTACCACCATTCGGATATCGGGTTTGTTCCCTCAAGTCTATTAATCCTCCTGGGAAGGCACTATAAGCACCAGAGATAACATTATTATAGATAAATTCTCCACCGTAAAGCACCAATTGGTTTTTTTGACGATTGAAGACTTTCGTGAAATCTATATTTAAGCCTGTAACATAGACATCTTCTTCTTGATGAACTTCATTTGGCTTGTTAAAACGTCTTTTGATTCTATCTTCATCTACTTTCTGAGTAGATAGAATAACGGTTGCTTCATCAAAATAATCAATAAAATCAGGCAGATATCATGCTTTCGCGGATAAGAAAAAACGTGTTTGTGGACCATAATTCCAAGTGGCAAACTTTGGAATGGTATCATTGTCCGTCAATAAGTCTGGATCGTTTTCTTCTACTTTAAATATATTCATTTGGTCAAAACGAGGCACATCACTCGTCGTTGAATATTGAAAATTCAAAACTAAACTTAACTCATCGCTATATTGATATTTTACTTTTTGTAAAGCATCAAACTGCGAATAGCCTGTTCCTTTTTGAATCAAAGGAGTTTGATTGGTAATGACGGTATCTATATCACCGAACCGTTCGGTATAGAAGTGTTTTAAACCAAAGCCAGGATATTCTTCCATTCCTTTAGTTCCAATTCTCAAATCACCAAAGTTGGAATAAGAAATACTTGACAGTAAGGCTAATTTTTTAGTACCATAATTAAAATCTAAATGGAATGCTTTTTCATTGTTAGCGGTGGAATATCGAGCATAAGCTGAGCCTTCAAAGATTTCATCTTGACCCTTTCGGACGGCAAGGCGAGGCTCTTTTGTAATGAAATGCATCACGCCGCCAAGCGCATCACTACCGTAAATCACGGAAGCGGGTCCTTGAATAATTTCTGTTCTATCTAATACCGCATTATCAATTGTGATGACGTTTTGTAAATGACCGTTTCTGTAAATGGCATTATTGAGTCGTACTCCATCAATGACAATCAACAATTTATTGGCTTCAAAACCTCGAATGATTGGACTTCCGCCACCCATTTGGCTTTTCTGTACAAATGCTCCACTTGCTTGCAATAAGTCAGCAGAATTTTGTGGATTAAGTAGTGCTATTTTTTTTGCATCAATGACTTGTACTTGATTCGCTATATTTGCTCTTCGCTCCACACCAACTGCCGAACCGTAAACCTTCCCTTCTGAAAACTGAATAGAAAGTACTTCCAATAAAATCGTATCGCTATTTCGTATAATGTCCTTCAATGTGATGCGTTCTTCTCGATAACCAAGGTAAGAAAAATTTAAATATTCATCTAAAGCGACGCCTCTTATATAGACAATACCATTTTCATTAGTATACACGGCAAAGTTTTGGTCATCATTGTAAATATGCGCACCAAGTAAAGGTTCTTCTGTTTGTGCATCAAGAATGGTTAGTGGAAGACCTTGAGAGAAAGCATGATTACTTGCAATTGTAAGAAGTATTATCCATATAAATTGTATTGAATTTTTATGGTAAAATATATGTAGAATCTTCATTGTCAGATAGTTATGTCAAAACAGCTGGTATCAAAAATAATATACTTTATACTTACTAAATTTTTAAAGTTTAGTAAACATAAAATATGTAAAATATTAAAATTCAACTGTTTATCATTAAAATTTTACTTTGTTTTTGGCAACTGAATTCGGAAAGTCGTACCAATGCCCAATGATGATTCTTTTACAAAAATCCTGCCATTATGGTAATTTTTTATAATGCGTTCTGTCAGCGATAGCCCTAAGCCCCAACCTCTTTTTTTAGTAGAAAAGCCAGGTTTGAATATTGTATTAAATGTCTTTTCTGGAATTCCTTTTCCTGTATCGGTGATATCTATAATCACATCATCTTGGTCTTCAAAGACATCAATAGAGATTTTTCCTTCCCTTGACATAGCGTCAAGTGCATTGCGTAATAAATTTTCTAAAACCCAATCAAATAGTGGTGCATTGATTTTTGCAAGGATAGCAGGCTCGATTGGCTGATGCTCAAATATAACTCTACGAGGCGCACGACGCTTCATGTAAGACATATTACGTTCCACGATTTCATGAACATTTTGTTCGGTTAATTCAGGTATAGAACCAATTTTAGAAAACCTTTCCGCTACTTTATTTAATCGATCAACATCTTTTCCGAGTTCATCGGCAATGTCATTCAATTCTTCATCGCCTTCGGCAATGTGTTTCAAGTGATCGATCCAACCAATCATCGCCGAAATAGGTGTGCCTAATTGATGAGCGGTTTCTTTTGCTAATCCAACCCAAACTTGATTTTGCTCAGAACGTCTTGCCCAATTAAATATCCAATAACTGACGCCGATAAAAATACTAATTAATATTAGTTGAAAATATGGGAAGAAGCGCAATAGTTGGAGAAGAGTCGATTCTTTAAAATGGACAAAGTTTTGATAGTATCGGGTTGAAACCTCGATGGAGTCTTTACCAGATTCCCTAATTTTGGCTATTTCACGATCCAGATTGTATTTTGATGTGTCATAATTGGCGTAATGAACAATTCGACCACCTTCATCGGTGATGATAGCAGGAATATTCTTATTACTCTCAATCAGTTTGAAAATAAGAGTTGTGCTTTCTTCAACAAAAAGCGAGTCCGAATCAAACGGCAATGAAAGTACCGCAATAGCTTCTGCCCATTGTTCTGCCCTTGCTCGTTCTTGAATCGCCACTTTTTTTACCACATAATTGGTATATGCCAATGACGTTCCAATGATTACTAATCCACAAACGGCTAACCAAATTTTCCAACGATTTTCTTGAGTATATATATCCATTAATCTTTTTTGCGTGTTACTGCTGCTTTAGCTGTCAAGAGTTTAAGCAGTTTCTTAGAAAAATCTAATATAAAACTAATCATGCATTTTTCAGCATTGATTTTTAATAATTACGGATAGGCTTAGGTATCGGACACCTGCGAGGTGCTTGATACCTAAATTATTGAAAAACTAAAAAAAACGACTACTTCATACTTAATTTGATTAAGCTCGAAGTAGTCGTTTTAAGAAAAATTAAAAATACGGTTTTACCTGACTTTGACAATTCTAGTAGTAAATACATCACTTTGATTCGTAAGTCTCAAGAAATAGCTTCCATTAGAAAGCTGTGCTAGATTCAATTCAGCGATATTATTTTCAATATTTTTGCTATAAACTAAACGACCAGTTATATCAAGCACATCTAACCTAGTTTCATTTGTCCAATTATCAGATAATTGAATATTGTAACGTCCTGTACTTGGATTTGGATAAACATCAATCGAAGTTAATTGCTGCTCTATTTCCAGAGTAATTACATTAGAATATTCAAATTTTTCATTAAAATCAACTTGATTTAAGCGATAATAGTTTACGCCATTTGTAGGTGAAAAGTCAAGAAAATCATAAGATTGTGTTTCCGTTGTCGTACCAAAACCTTGAACTTCACCAATGTTTTCAAATGCTAAACCATTTGTACTTTTTTGAATGATGAAGTAATCGTTATTGATTTCAGTAGCCGTTTTCCAAGTTAATTGCACGCCTTCTAGCGTTTGTTTTCCTTTGAATGAAGTAAGTTCTACTGGTAAGTTTCCGGTACATTCATAAGTAGTAGCTGCTACTGGAATTGCTCCAACTCCATCATATAGTTGAAGGTTGTCAATAGCAATATCTTCATCTCCTGCAATTAAGCCATCAACGGTAATTTTTAAATCTAGGGTTGTTCCTG
>CAZMEH010000327.1:0-2346 GCA_964564885.1 uncultured Saprospiraceae bacterium
CTCTTAGAAGAATTTAGTGGAAACATGATTTTCATAAGAAAATCTTAACGAAAAACACTTTCCGTTTGCCGTCAGCCGTTTGCCGTCAGCCGATTCTTGAGACTTCCACTAAATTCACCAAAGAGCCTTTAAATTCCTTTGTCAACTTTTTTACCAGCAATCGCACTTTTGATATTTACATCCATGGCACGATGCGCTAAAGGTGTTGTATATTGATTTAAATCATCCATTGCTTTATTAACTTCATCCTTGTCCGTTCCGTCAACTGCTGTTTGAAGCTGCTGATTCAATGTTGTCGTTTTTGCAATTTCTTCTTCCGAAAGAATCGCTTTATTTTGTTCTAAGAACTTTATTGCAGAACGAATGACATTATTTGCTTCGTTTTTCGCTTCTAGCAAAGCACGAATATTCATGTCAGATTGAGCATTTTTGATAGAATCCAATAACATTTCAGCCATTTCCTCTTCTGACAATCCATATTGAGAACGCATTTCAACCGTTTGCTCAACGCCCGAACGCAATTCCTTTGCACGCACTTTTAAAATACCATCAGCATCCAAAATGAAAGAAATTTCAATCTTCGGAATACCCATTGGCATCGGTGGAATACCTTTTAAAACAAACTCGCCTAACTTACGATTGTGTTCTATAAGGTCACGTTCGCCTTGAAAAACAGCAATCTTCATATTCGTTTGACCATCAACCGAAGTCGAATAACTACGTCCCGCACGGTGTGGCACTTTTGAATTACGAGGAATAATCGAGTCCATCAAACCACCAACCGTTTCAATACCGAGCGATAAGGGCGTGATGTCGATTAATAATAAGCTCTTGTTATTTCCTGCTAAAATATCCGCTTGAATAGCTGCGCCCAATGCAACAACCTCATCAGGATTGAGACTAGAATCCACTTCTTTCTCAAAAAATGCTGAAATAGATTCTTTCACCAAAGGCATACGAGTCGAACCGCCGACCATGACAATATTATCAATTTCAGAAATGCTTAATTCTGCATCTTTCAATGCATTCTTACACGCTGCGATTGTCTTATCAACTAATGGCTGAACTAGTTCGTTGAATTTTTCTTTAGTAATTTCTAATTCTAAACCATCAATTTCACTTTGAAAACTATCCGTTAACGAAAGCGTCTTTTTAGCTTCTTCTGCTTCTAAACGTAAAGCTTGTGAGAAGTTTTTATCAGAAGTAAGGCGAGATTTATCAATTTTATAATGCGCTACCCAATAATCAATAATTGCTCTATCGAAATCATCTCCACCAAGAAACGTATCGCCATTTGTTGATAAAACCTCAAAGATGCCATTTTCAATTTGCAAAATGGAAATATCGAAAGTTCCGCCACCTAAGTCATAAACAGCAATAGTTTTGCTTTCGTCACCTTTTATTCCGATTCCGTAAGCCAAACTTGCTGCGGTCGGTTCGTTTACAATTCGTAAAACGTCCAAACCTGCCAATTTACCAGCATCACGAGTTGCCTGTCTTTGCGCATCATTAAAATAAGCAGGAACAGTAATTACTGCTTTGCTCACTGTCGCATCTAGGACACGTTCGATACGTTTTTTCAAATGCTCCAAAATATGGCTGGACAATTCAATTGGCGTATAAAATTTATCATTGACACGAACTTTGACCAACTTGTCTTCGTTTTCGTCAATGATTTTATAACCAAAATATTCTTCGTGATTAGAAACGTCTTTGTAAGATTTTCCCATTAGACGCTTCACCGAATAAATCGTATTTTGCGGATCCGTGATGAGTTTTTCTCTCGCTGCATCTCCAACAAGTGTTTTGCTATCCGCTTTAAAATGTACCACAGACGGCACAAGCGTATTTTTTCCAGATGCGTCTTTCACAGCGATTGCCTGACCATCTTTGATATATGCGACTAAACTATTGGTTGTTCCTAAATCAATTCCAACTATTATATCACTATCTCTTGCTACTTTCCCTGCTTTTAAGTTTATTTTAAATCTTGCCATTATTCTATTTACGGTTTTAGATATTTGACTTTAGATTGGCATCGTAGATCGAATATCTAATCTAAGTTTTATTCTCTTTAACTGACTAATTACTAGGAACTAATCATTCGTACCACAAAAATACAACATTGCAATTCAAATAATTGTTTTATCAAAAAAAATGTAGCGCAGATATTAATGTAGCACTAGGCATTCCTGCCTGTGACGTAACACTTGCCGCAAACATTAGTAAACAAACTATTGACAAACAAATATTCGCTACAATAAATATTATTAGCCGCAAGTATAACATCATAGACAAAAATTCCGAGGTTTCGGGACAAGTTACCTCTGCTACTTTTTAATACTA
>CAZMEH010000328.1:0-2622 GCA_964564885.1 uncultured Saprospiraceae bacterium
TTAAAAGACCCACAGGCTACTTTGGAATTTTAAATTACGAATACTTTAAAATAGAAACCGCCAATATTAGCAAGCTAATATTGGCGGTTTTTATATGCTACAACTTGTCCCGAAACCTCGGGATTAAACAGAATCATACTCACCAGCCAAAACCTGCTTCACCGTATTTCGACCTAACTGATGCATATGAACCTCATCTGGACCATCCGCTAAACGAAGCGTGCGAGCAGCTACATAGTAACCCGCAATCGGCGTATCGCCACTAACGCCCATTCCACCAAAAACTTGAATCGCTCGATCTGTCACGTTACAAACCATTTGAGGCGCAACGATTTTAATCATCGCAATCAAATCTTTTGCACCTTTGATACCGAATTGGTCAATCTTGTCTGCTGCTGAAAGGGTCAACAAACGAGCTTGTTCAATTTCGCATCTTGACGTTGCAATTGCTTGACGCACACTACTGAAATCTTTCGTTTTGCGACCAAAAGCAACACGTTCGTTTGCTCTTTCACACATCAGTTCCAAGGTACGAGTAGCCATTCCGACCAAACGCATGCAGTGATGAATACGACCAGGTCCAAGACGACCTTGTGCGATTTCAAAACCACGACCTTCACCCAATAGCAAATTGCTAACAGGAACACGAACGTCCTTTAATTCAATCTCTGCGTGACCTTCTGGAGAATCGTAAGTTCCGAAGACAGACAACGGACGCAATATCGTAACACCTGGCGTTCCTGCTGGTACGATAATCATGCTTTGCTGCGTATGACGAGAAGCTTCTGGGTTTGTTTTTCCCATCACGATGTACACCTTACAATCTGGGTGCATGGCACCAGATGACCACCATTTACGACCATTAATAACATATTCATCGCCATCACGAACGATGGAAGTTTCAATATTTGTCGCATCAGAAGAAGCAACTCTTGGCTCTGTCATCAAAAATGCAGAACGAATTTTTCCTTCCATCAATGGCTTCAACCATTTATCTTGATGGTCTGGCGTTCCGTATTTTGAAAATACTTCCATGTTGCCCGTATCAGGTGCGGAACAGTTGAATACTTCCGATGCCCAACGTACTTTTCCCATTTCTTGAGCCAATGGAGCGTATTCTAAATTGCTTAAACCAGGACTTAATTCACCATAATTTTTTGGTAAGAACAAATTCCAAAGTCCTTCGCTTTTCGCTAGTTCCTTTAGTTCTTCTGTTCGAGGAAAGACTTTCCAAGGATTTTTTTCTGTGAATTCGAAAAATTCCTTTTCATATGGGAAGATGTGTTCGTCCATGAATGCACGAACTCTTTTTTGAAGTTCTTTTGAACGCTCTGTAAATTCAAAATTCATTGGTTGTGTTTTTAAATTGCTATTATTGTTTGATTGTTGCACTTCCTTCGTCGCTGATTGTTGTAATTCTTATTTAATAAGAACATTTGCGCACTAACATTAGCAGCAATCAAACAATCTGCGACGAAGGAACACAACAATTACAACGATTTCTTTTACTCAAAAATATCTAAGTATTGTTGTTGTGCTTTGATGGCAGCGATAAATTCTACTTTCATTCTAGCTACCAATTCAGCAACTGGAATACTATCTTGAATAGTTGCTACGCCTTGACCTGCTGACCAAATCGTTTTCCAAGCTTGCGCTTCTGCCTTTGCAGCATCTAATTCACTACCGAAATCAACCTTAGCTTTTAAAGCCCACATTTCTTTGGTAATGCCCATTGCTTCGAGGCTTTTTCCTAAGAAATTGGCACTTACACCAGAAACCGCCGCCGTATAAACGATGTCATTTGCACCACTTTCGATAATCATATTTCTATAACCTTCGTCCGCTGTACTTTCATCTGTATTGATAAAACGAGTTCCTAAGTACGCTAAGTCTGCGCCCATTTGCATAGCAGAAGCCACGTCTTTACCATTACTCATACAACCAGACAACAAAATAATTCCGTCGAAGAAACTACGAATTTCTTGTACAAATGGAATCGGATTTAATAAGCCTGCGTGACCACCTGCGCCAGCACAAACACAAATCAATCCGTCAACTCCTGCATCAATTGCCTTGCGTGCATGACGTTGATTAATAACATCATGGAAAACAACACCGCCATAGCTATGCACTGCATCAACTACGTCAGAAACTGCACCCAAAGAGGTAATGACAATAGGAACTTTATGTTTTACGACTATTTCTAAATCTGCTTGTAATCTTGGATTACTTCGGTGAACGATAAGATTGACACCGTAAGGAGCTGCTTTTTTGCCTGTTTCCTTTTCAAATGCAGATAAATTATCTTCTATATCGGTTAGCCATTGGTCAAAACCTGCTGTTGTGCGGTGGTTCAATGCAGGAAAAGTTCCTATAATGCCATTTCTACAACAAGCAGTTACTAAGTCTGGGCCAGATATAAGGAACATCGGAGCTGCTACTACTGGAATGGTTAACGTATCTCCAAATATTTTTTGAATGCGCATGGTTGGTTTTTAATTAGGAATGATAATTATGTTGATTTTAAAATTAGTATAAAAATACTAATTATCATAAAAACAATGCTTTTAATTAGAACTAAAGAATAAGCTATTGAGTTATAATTATAAAATTAGTATCTTG
>CAZMEH010000329.1:0-7353 GCA_964564885.1 uncultured Saprospiraceae bacterium
TTTAAATGCGAAAATAAATAATCTGTTGAGTTTTCAGATTTCAAAACATCATTTTACTTCTAATCTTATTTATTTTTATTCAAATATTCTATATGATGACCGTTTCTCCCAATACATTAAATACTTTGAAGCCATTTCTTTAAAATCTTGGTTTTCTTCTTCAAGTCCTTTTAATAAGTCGTGGTAAATTCTTTTACTATTCACTTTGCTAAGTAATTGTAAGATTGAAATTTTAGTAATCGGTTTTGCTTCATCATAAATAGCTCGAATTTTATCTAGCATTTCATTGTCAGGGTGTAGTGAAAGATGATTAATAGCTATCTTCTTCACTGGTTTATCATCTGAACTTAACTTTTGAATTAAGTAATCATCAATTGCATACTCGTCCATTTTTATAATGGATATAGCTGCTGACTGTCTCACTGATTCATTTTTATGATAAAGATATTCTTTCAAATGTTCAACTTCCTTTGTGGTTTCAACTTCTCCCAAACCAAGTATTGCAATGTTTAAAAATTCATTTTGCGCAATGTATTCTTTATAGAATAGGACAAAATCGATATTTTCAGTTCTTAGTTCAAACCTTGCTAAATCTCTTATCCAAAATGATTTGTCAAGTAAAAAAGGCTTCCATTCTTCACTAGTTAGCTTATTCAGTTTCAATAAACTATAAAGCGTATATAGCCTTACTTTGTTATGTTTGTCCTTTAATAAAGCCTCTTTCAAATCTTTAGTGTATAATTTTTCAATATTTTTAGCAACTAATTTTCTAACTAAAAAGTTTTTATCTTTTAGAAGAACTTGAATAATTTGAGATTCAATATTTTCTTCTTTTAAGATATATCTTGCGAGGAGAAACCTGTTTTTCTCTTTTTGCTTTGGAAAAACTTGAAGCAAATAATCTAGATTATCAATGGTTAGAAAGTCTAAAACCTTTTTGTACTCAACTTCAAGATTAACTCGATTTACCTTTAATAACCATTCAATAGTTGATAATTGTTCTATAAATTCTTCAAAATATTCCAATTTCAAAAAATCATCTAAAGTTGTTTTAGCTGTCTTCCTTACTTGCTCTACCCAATCACCTAACCTAAACAGTAAATATCGAATTACTTTAGGATTTTGATGTTTATTAAAACCCTTTATCGCTCGTTCTCTTACAAAACCATTTTTATTCATGGAAGCGATTATTAGAAGAGGTGTTAAATGCTTTTTTTTATAAATACCCTGATAAGTATCTAGGTTTTTGAAAAGGATATGGCAATAGCGTAAGCTATTATAAATATCATTTTTGGTTTTAATCTTATTAAATAAAACCTCAATTGTTTTAACCGTTTTTTCTCTTAATCTCTTATTTTTATGCTCTGCTAATGGTATTAAATGAATAATATCTGCTCTTGTTCCAATTTCATTTATCCTATCTAGGATTTCAAATTTTCTATTAAGGTTTAGTTTTTGAAAAAAGAATGCATTTTCTTTTTTCAATTCTAAAATCAATTCATAAGTGTCTTGATATCTGTTCACGATTCGTTATTTTTAGAAAACCTTTATTTTTCAAGTTCGCTAGTTAAAACTATGCACTTTAGTGCAAGAGCTTTAGTTGCTACTCATTTCTAAACTGCTAATATTAGCTAATTTGGAATCGGCAATTTTTAGCGTTCTTTCTTTAGTCGAATTCATTCGATACACGACCTATGGATTTTAATCCATAGGTCGTTGAGTTTTCATGAAGAACGATTTTTAAGTTAATTAGTTCCAAAGTATCATTTGAAATTTATAGAATGTGAAAATTAGGTATTCATAAAAATATTTGGCATTTATTTGTTGAATAAAAAAAATGCACTTGTTGTAAGATTTTAAAAAAGTAAAATGAAAATAGCATCAGCTCAAATAGAATCGAAAGTCGGAGATATTCAAGGCAATTTGAAAAAGCATTTAGAAATGATAAATGTGGCAGCTCAAAACAAGGTGAATTTAATTGTATTTCCAGAAATGTCGCTTACAGGATATTGCAAAGAAGAAAGCAGCGCATTAGCACTCAAGGAATCCGATCCAGAATTAATACAATTAAAAGAAAAAGCTATTGCTTTTAACCTGGTTATTGTAGTAGGCGCACCAATTGAAATAGACGATAAGTTATAGATCTGCTCATTTATATTAAGACCAAATGGAGAAACAGCAATATATACAAAACAGTATTTGCATGCAGGAGAAGAAATGTATTACTCTAGTTCATTTGATTACAATCCAATAATCAATATTGCAGGCGAAACAATTGGATTTGCAATTCGTGCAGATATTGAGAATTCTCAACATCCATTAGATACAAAGAGGAATCGATGTACGATGTGTTTGCCGAGTATTTTTTATTCAAAAAAAGGAATTGACGCTGGATGTGAACTGCTATCGAAATATGCAAAGGAAAATTCATTTTCGATATTAATGTCAAACTATTCAGGAAATGTCTGGAATATGGAAGCTGGCGGAATGAGTGGATTTTGGGATAAAAATGGAAAATTAGTAGCAGCATTGGATTCTGAAAATGAAGGATTGCTGATTATTGAAAAGATAGAAAGTGGTTGGATGCAGGAAAAACATATAAAAAAGTAAATATTCTACAATTACGTGAATACTGTTTAATATTACGTGAAATTTTAAGCGAATTTGCTGTAAAACATCATTTGAAACCTATAAATTACAAAAGCCAAATGCTCGTAAGAACATTTGGCTTTTAATATTAATTAAATAAAATCGTCAATTAAAACGGACGTTTTTTATCTTTAGGACGTTTTCTACTACGTTTTGGTCTATCAGAACCGCCACTGCCGCTGTCACGTCTTCTACGTTTACCGCCGCCGCCAGCATCGCCACCGCCACGACTTTCAAAATGTCTACCGCCACCACTTTTCTTAGGTTTTGAAAGTTCAACTTCTAAATCAATATCGTTGAAAGTCATACCTTTGAAACCTTCCGTGATTTTGTCTGAGAATGTTTCATCAACTTCGAAGAAAGCAAAAGATTTTAAGATTTCAATCTGACCAATTGCAACACGCTCACTTCTATTCGTTGCACGGTTGATAAGTCCAATGATATCTTTAGGAGTAGCGCCTTCAGTTTTACCAATATTGATATGGAAACGAGCAAAATCACCTCTTGCACCTCTGTCACCACCTCTTTCGCTTCTTTCACCTCTATCTCTTCCTCTTCTGTCGCCTCTTCTTTCACCTCTCTCACCTCTATCTCTTCCTCTTCTTTCACCTCTGTCTCCTCTATCTCTATCTCTTCCTCCTGAAATATTTAAATCAGGTGCATTATCGTAGTACTGTAAAAAGCGATTAAATTCAATAGAAACGAATTTTTTAACTAATTCTTCTCTACTTAATTCAGCTAATTTTTCAGTTATTTGAGGTAAAAATTCAGTTATTTCAGCCTCTCTAACCTCAACAGCTTTCATCTTATCTATCAGCTTCACCAATTGTTTACCGCAAATTTCCATACCAGATGGAATCATTTTTTGCTCAATGGTTTTACCAATCATTTTCTCAATAGTCTTCAATTTATATTGCTCACGACCATGAACGATACAAATAGAAATACCTTCTTTACCTGCACGACCTGTACGACCACTTCTGTGAACGTAAATCTCTGGATCATCTGGCAAGTTGTAGTTAATAACGTGCGTCAAGTCTTCAACATCGACACCTCTCGCTGCTACATCTGTAGCGACCAAAAGCTGTAATTGTTGCTTACGAAAACGATTCATCACATACTCACGTTGTGCTTGCGACATATCACCATGAAGCGCATCGGCATTATAGCCTTCTTGCAACAAACTGTCCGCTACATCTTTGGTCTCTTGACGAGTACGGCAAAAGATAATTCCGTAAATTTTCGGATGAAAATCGACAATTCGCTTAATCGCTTGATAACGGTCACGAGATTTCACAACATAGTAATTATGTACTACATTTTTCGCACCTGTATTCTTATGACCAATCGTAATTTCATGCGGTTTGGTCATATACTTTGCTGCCATCTTTCGAATAGCACCAGGCATCGTTGCAGAGAATAACAAAGTTTGTTTTCCTTCTGGCGTACCTTCAAGTATAGAATTCAAGTCATCTGAAAAACCCATGGAGAGCATTTCATCTGCTTCATCTAGAACCAAAAATCGAATAGCCGAGAAGTCTAACTTCTTACGGCGAATTAAATCCAAAGTTCTTCCTGGTGTTCCAACAACAATATTTACACCTCTTTTAATTGCACGTATCTGGTTGTCAATACTTGACCCACCATATACAGCAACTGATTTTACACCGTTCAAATACTTAGAATATTGAACAATATTCTTTTCGATCTGAATGCCCAACTCACGGGTTGGTGATAAAATTAAAACTTGAACCTTTTTTAAATCTGTATCAATTTGATTCAATATAGGTAAGCTAAATGCAGCTGTTTTCCCTGTTCCTGTCTGTGCTAAAGCTACTAAGTCTTGCTCTTTATTTTCCAATAATTGCTTAATCGCTTCCGACTGAATGGGAGTTGGCTCCTCGTATCCCATCTCACTGATTGCCTTTACTATCTCTTCCTGCAATCCTAAATCACTAAACGTTTCATTCATAACTGCAAAGATAATGTTTTTTATCGCATTGATTAAATGTTCTAATGTAATGATTAGGTGTTTTTTATAAAAGGAAAGTGGATTTGTGTCTTCTAGCAAATGTTTAAGAATAGATTGTGAGGAAACGCAAACTATAAGAATTGATAGTTCTTTAATATCAAAATAATATTTTATTTCTGACAGATTAATTTTTTTTAAATAAATATAAAAATAAATGTTTTTTTTAAAATGATGTAACATTCTGATATATAATACATTATGTGGTTTTTTAATATGTTTTTAAAAAAAGAATCAATTTTATTTAAAATGGCATGCATCCTTTTTGGAATTCCTCTCGACTACATATATATAGAAAGTTAATAAGGGAAAAAAATATTATGAATCAAGATATCATCAATTATATTAGCAAAGGTCAATATCTCGTAGCAATCAAACGATACAGAGAGATATATGAGGTCGGCTTTCCAGAAGCGGAACAGGCGGTTTTTGATATTAAGAAAGATATTTCTTACTTAAGTAGAATGGGAGGACATCAGAGCGATGCTTCTTATGATTATCCTACTTTATGTAATAGAGTTGTTCAGTTATTAAGAGATGGTAGTAAAATGAAAGCGATTCGATTTTACCAAAATAATGCGCAAGTTAATTTCAAGCAAGCTTTAGATGCGGTTCATTCTATTGGAAAGCAAAACAGTATTTAGAAAATTCCTTATTCAGTTTTTATATAATATTTAGAAAGCCGCAATCCAATAAAATGGATTGCGGCTTTTTTAGCATTAACGGAAACCTAATACTTAATTATTCTTTACTCAATTTGCCTAGTGCATATTTATTACCATTACGACGATACATTACGACTGCACCATCTATGTGTAGTACAAGATCGAATTTCTTAGGTTGCAAAATATTTCTTTTTTCTGACTGCTTCAATTCTTGTTCATGTAGAATAGACATTGTTTTGTTATCAACGACAATGAGTTTAGTTCTCTTAGATTTAGTATTATTGTAAATAATATAGATTTTATTATTTACGACAGTTATAGGTGGAGAGTAGGATCCTTTCTGCTTATTTACTTGTAGCGTTTTAAGATATTTTCCATCTTTGTTGAAGTATATTAAATAAATATCTCTTATAGTGTAAACTGACTTTGTGTCTTGTCCACTTCCTACTGTTGTAATACTTAAGTCTTCCAAAGCCATGACGTAACCGCCGTTATCTGTTAAAAAAGAAGATATTGAACGTGTTTCTGACCCTAAGGTTATCTTCTCTTTAAATGCTTTTAGCTTGTAAACTGCATTTCCTGTCTTTGTATCGATTTCTATAAAGAATGTTCCAGCAAAGTCAATATTTTTTTCGTTTTTATTATTAATATATCCTCCATTTACGATTAATTTACTCTCTTGATTACTAGGAAGTTGAATACTTGGTACAAAAGGTTGCAGTTCATCCTTTAACATGATATCATGTTGTTTAACATCATTTTGACTAATAGAATAAACGGTAAACAAGCTAAGTTTTTCTTTTTTCTTCCTAGCCTTTTTTAATGTAGACTCTGCGAGTATCTTTTTTAATAATAAATGAACTTCACCGTTCATATCAATTTTACTTTGCACTAAAGAGTAGCCATTATTATTAATGTCTTCGATTTCATATAGTTTACTCCATTTTAGGTTCATTTTTTCATCAAAAACGGCTACTACAATTTCATAGTTAAATACCCTTGAACCCTCCTTAATGGTATTTAAAAAAGTATACATAACTTCACTTTTATCAGCATTAGTTTTGCATCTTATTTCCATTGGTGTTCTTGGTAATAAAAGGTGTTTTGCATTTTGTTTTTGAATAGAAAAAACTTCCTTCCCTTCTTCTATTTTACCGTTCTTAATTGGTGAAGCATATAATGTCCAATTTTTTTGATCCTTACTTTTTTGGGAATAGAGTGCAAAACTTTCTTGGTTTTTTGTTTGAATAAATTTTAAATATTTCCTGCCTGCGTATTTTGGATTAAGTGGCACTTCAAATTCTACTTTTTGCTGTAATTCTAAATCGGAATTATAAATATGCGAATAGTAAGTTTCATTCTTTTTGAAAAACATACTAATGCCATCATCAGTCTTGAAAGAACCAGCAGACCAAGCTTTAGGTGGAACTTCATTAGGTTCACTCCATTCTATATTATAATTTTGGGCATACGTAAAGGTAAAAGTTGTTAATATTAATGATAAAATAATTAGTTGTTGTTTCATGTAATTTAATTTTGAAGTTTTATTTTTTAAAGGTTTTAATAATGCCCAAATTTATTGAATTATTTGAAAAATATTTGATATAATTATTAGCATAGCTAGCGAAATGTATGTGTTTTTATATACATTTCGCTAGCTATGATTTGTTTTAACCTTTTCCTACCCATTTTGATGAAAGATATATATGATACTCATGTAGTTCAAATAAGAGTAAAATAAAAAGAAAAATTGATACTAATTTTACCCATTTTTTATCAGACACAATTGCTACTATTTGTAATAATATTGTGTAAGAAGAAAATAATAAAATAGTATTTAGATTTTTTATTATTTCACCTTTGCTAATATTCATATATATATAATAATTGTAGCCTATTCCTCCTCTGTTTGTTGAGATAGCATATTTATCCCAACCATAAGAAGCAAAGTAGAAAAGATTTATTATTGCACAAACAATTGTACTTAAAGATAGAAGATGCGAAATGTTT
>CAZMEH010000330.1:0-25731 GCA_964564885.1 uncultured Saprospiraceae bacterium
GAAGTAGTTGAAGAAACGACAGAAGCAGTTGTTGAAGCAGTTGAAGAAAGGACGGAAGAAATTGTCGAATCGGTTGAGGAAACGACAGAAGTAGTTGTTGAATCGGTTGAGGAAACGATAGAGAAAGAAGAAGAGACGGAGATTATTTCAGCGCTAATCAGTGGTGTTGTAGGAGTTGAAGAGACAGAAGAGCTTACCGAACTGATTAATGAAGTCTCGGCAGAAGTAGAAATTGAAGACGAAGTTTCGGAAGTAGAAGAAGTAGAGGAAATCGAAGAAATCGAAGAGGTAATGGTCGTTCGCACTGCTGGAATGATTCTGAAAGAAACACAAAACCTTATTGACGCAGGTGATTTTAATGGAGCTAAAGAGAATTATGAATTCATGTTATTGAAGTCCAATGATAGTAGTATAAGATTAGCTTATGCATCATTACTACAGGATAAGATGAATGACGATGCTGCTGCAAAAGCTATTCTCGAAGATTTAATGCTTCAAGACATGGCGAGCTCAGGAGTATATTCTCGTTTAGGTCGCATTGCTGAAAACAATGAGGAATATTTGGCTGCTAAGAACTATTACGAAAGAGCCATTACACTTAATAATAACTCTGCCTACGATTACAATCGTTTAGGTAATATTATATATAAGCACTTTGAAAATAAAGATTTTGTAGCAAAATCATACTTGCAAGAAGCGGTTAATCTATCTCCAGAGGATGCTTCGTTGAGACATGACTTAGCAAAATTCTTGATTAATAAAGAAGATTATAAAAAGGCTAGAAAGCAATTATTAGAAGTTATTGACTTGGACGAAGAGGATTCGGCTGCTTATATGTCTTTGGCAAATCTTTACCTGAATCATTTAGATAAGAAAAAGAAAGGTCATAAGTATTATAATAAAGCAACTGCTTTAAATGCTGAATTAGTTTCTGAAGAAAATGACGTTTTATTTGGTGTAGTTCGTGAGGTTAAAGAAGAACCGATGGCTGCTACTCCAGAAAATGAAGCGGAAACAGTAGCAATTAAGACTGTTTTAATTACAGGTGCAACTTCTGGAATTGGCTTAGCTACAGCTAGAACGCTTGCGGAACAAGGACACAAATTGATTTTGACTGGTCGCCGTGAGGATAGACTAGTAGAGTTGAAAGAAGGTTTTCGAGAAGAATATGGCGTTGAAATAACTACTTTAAATTTCGATGTTAGAAATAATGATGCGACTGAAACTATCTTGAATACTCTTTCAGATGAGTTGAAAGAAGTTGACGTGCTGATTAATAATGCTGGTTTGGCAAAAGGATTTGCGCCAATTCATGACGGTTCACTTGACCATTGGGACACGATGATTGATACTAATATCAAAGGTTTGTTGTATGTAACAAAAGTAGTTGCGCCATGGATGGTGAAACGAGGTGAAGGTTACATTATCAATATTGCGTCGATTGCAGGAAAAGAAGCTTATCCAAACGGTGCGGTTTATTGTGCGACAAAAGCAGCAGTTGACCAGTTGACCAAAGGTATGCGCCTTGATTTGTACAAACACAATATCAGGGTTTCAAGTATTAGTCCAGCGCATGTTGAAGAAACGGAGTTTGCTTTGGTTCGCTTTGATGGCGATGCTGAAAAAGCTAAAATCTATAATGATTTCAATCCGTTGACTTCATCAGATATTGCTGCTACGATTGACTTTATGTTATCGCAGCCAAATCATGTTTGTCTTCAAGATGTAGTGATTTCTGGTACGCAACAGGCTTCTGCGACTAATATTAATAGAAGTGGGAGAGAGGATTCTTAATGTAGAATTAGGAATTGTTCTGTTTAGTTTTTAACGAAAAGGTTCGTGAGATTTTCTTGCGAACCTTTTTTGTGTTTTGAATGGATTTGAAAACGTTTGACGTTTTAAGTACTTGGACAAAAGTTTTTACGTATTGCTTTATTTTATAAAGAATTGATAGTCAGCAGTTTTTTGTCTGTCTTCTTACTCATATATTCCTAGATAATTTTCTTTTTTAAAAAAGGAGTTGAAAAACATCAAAAAAGGCTTGAGAAACAATTGTTTCCTAAGCCTTTTGTATTTCTAATAGTCGTGAATAGTGGTTGATTTATCAATTAGCCTGCAAGTTTAAAACGGACAGGTAGATTAAAGCGGACAGGTACTTTTTCGCCATTTAATACGCCAGGTTCAAACCTAGGAAGTCGTTTAATAGTTTTAATCACCTCTGCTTCTATTTCATTGCAAAGACTTCGTACTACTTTAATATCCTTTACTTAACCATTTTTGTCTACAATGAAGCTAGAGTAGGTCAAGCCTTGTATACCTGTTTCTCTTGCATATATAGGATAAACAATTTTTGTGTACATTCCTTTTAGTAAGTTATCTTCAGTACATTTAGCACGGTTTTTCCCTGTTTCTATTTCACAAATAGGAAAATAAGGAAGCGTTGCTACCTTAGAAGAATCTAATTTTCCCTTCTCTATTAGAACGTCGTTTTTATATTTTTTTATTGAAATAGTATCCGTTAAGTTGCCCAAGGAATCAACCTTGAAGCTATGCCAAAGACCATTTTTTTTATCATTAGTATAGTTTCCTTTTTCACTCAACTCTTGCCAAAAACCTGTTTTCTGATTATTCGTATAATTCCCGTTTTGCATTATTCTACCATCATCACCATAAATGATAAATTTACCGTCTTTAGTTTTTAATGAAGATTCCTTGTATTCAGCATAGGTCAACAAGACTATCTTTTGTGGCTGATATTGCTTGTAAATATATTTGTTTGATTCAATAACTTTTTCAATAGTATAATTGACATTGGCACTAAAAATGGCAGTTGTATTATCTTTTTCAAGAAATGATTTATACTTTTCAGCATAGAAAACGACACTTTTTTGAAAACTTGAATTTGTAGTGATGCAGCTATTGAAAGAGATAAAAGATAGAACGAAAAGCAAACAGGATAAATTAAAACGCATGATTTTTATGTTTAAAAGGTAAAATATTACTTCAAGAACTTGTTTTAGTATGAGTTTTTAAACAAGTTCCAAATATAGATAAGAAAGAATAGTTTTCAAAGTATTGTTTCTGTTATTATAAAGGCAATAAAAAAACGCTTTCAACAACTCTAAAAGAGTCATTGAAAGCGTTATCATGCAATTTTTAAAAAACTAAAAGAGAATGAAGCATTAATAGTCTTTATTCTCTTTTAATTAATTTAATCTACATTATCATGTAGGAACGAATTGTTTTTATGCAACTCTGGTTGATCGTCATCTGTCAAAGTCCATTTCGACATAGAAGATTCAGAAGAGTGTGGCACATCATCCAACGCTACTTTACGACGTAAATAAGCAGGTTGATTTTCCAATTCAATCAAGGTATGCGGATTATTCAATCTCACATGAACACTAGATGGTTTAGGAATTGGCGTATTGTCACGCTCATTACGAATAGGTTGATCCTCCCGACGATTGTGGTACTTCATTCTGTCGTGTGTCGTTGGGCGAACAGGTTCTCTACGTGATGGTTGCTCTATTTCAAAGGTTACTGAACGGTCGTTCGTTACTGGACGCTCGTTATGACCATTTTTTTTTCCATTCACGTTATCATCCAAAGAAACAAATATTTTTTCCTTTGGCTCAGCTTTTTCCTCTTTTGAGCTTTTAGGCTCAAAACCAGTTGCAATAACCGTTACCGTTAATTTTTCACCTAATTTCTCATCAAAACAATTTCCCCAAATCAAATCAGAGTAACCTGCTTCGTCTTGGACGAATTCGGTGATTTCAGCGATTTCATCCATTGTTGCTTCTTTCGAACCACAAGTAATGTTCACCAAGATATATTCCGCACCTGTGATGTCGTTATCTTCCAAAAGTGGAGAAGCTAATGCAGACTCAACCGCACGCTTCGCACGATCTTCGCCTTCCATTGTAGCCGTTCCCATGATAGCAACGCCACTTCCACGCATAACCGTGTTAACATCTTCAAAATCCACATTCACATAACCTGGAACAGTGATGATTTCCGCAATACTTTTTGCAGCAGTTGTTAAAATATCATCCGCTTGTTCAAAAGCTTTCGTTAATGTCAAGTTCCCGTGAATTTCACGCAACTTGTCATTAGAGATAATAATCAATGTATCTACGCTATTTTTTAGTTCTTCTAAACCTTCGTTTGCTTGCTTTTGACGTCGACGACCTTCAAACGTAAATGGCATTGTTACAATACCTACGGTCAAAATGTCCATTTCCTTCGCTACTTTAGCGATAACAGGAGCAGCACCAGTACCCGTTCCACCGCCCATACCAGCAGTAATAAATACCATTTTGGTATCTTCACCGAAGAGTCTTTTTACATCTTCTTCTGATTCAAGACAAGCTTCTCTTCCGATATTTGGCTTGTTTCCTGCGCCACGACCTTCTGTTAAAGTCGGACCAAGTTGTACTTTATTTCCAACAGGGCTTAGAAATAATGCTTGATTGTCTGTATTCATTACAGCAAAATCGACACCTACGATGCCTCTTTCATACATATTGTTTACAGCGTTGCTTCCACCTCCACCTACACCAATGACTTTGATGATAGATGAAGAACCTTTTGACATATTAAAATCCAGCATGGTAAACGTTTTTTAGTCTTTTTCAATTGTTTGATTGCCTGTGGCGACCTGTCCCGAAATATCGGCGATAACTCGCTGCGAAATTGCTTAATTGTTCGTGATGAGAATTCACTATAAATTCAAATCTAAACATTGTATTACTTGACAATCATATAAATTAAAGTATTCTGTTTCAATTTATTCAAAAAAATGATAAATAGCAATGATAAATTAAAATATTTGTTTTAATGGTTATTTTCTTGCACCTCTATTAGTTACGATTAAATAACTTAGTAATCAAATAATTCTTAAATTTTAAAAATCACTATCTGGTTCAGCTTCGAACCATTCTTTTGTTTTTTGGAAAATCGTTTCATACCATCTAGATTTTGCAGTAACAGAAGCATTTCCATTCGCTGTGTTTTCTTCTACATTATTATTTGGTTGATTCGTTTTAGTTGTTGCATTTGACACCGTTTCCTTCTTAGTCGCCTCATTCATGTCCTTCGTAAAGATTGCGCTACTGCTGTCACCATATTCTTTAATACCACTTTTCAATAACCCAATGGCAGTTGAATAAATCGGACTGCTCACTTCTTCACTGTAACCATGAGCCAATTGCTCAACGGGCGAACCAATACGAGTACTCATTCCAGTGTGATAAGCCACTAATTTGTCAATATGCTTCAAAAGTGAACCACCACCTGTCAAAACAATACCGCCAACTAGTTTGCGCTCATAACCTGAACGACGAATTTCCCAATAAACATGATCAAAAATTTCTTCTACTCTTGCTTGAATAATCTTAGCTAAGTTTTTTTCAGAAATTTCCTTTGGATTATGACCTTTTAATCCAGGAATCGTCACAATTCGATTGTCGTAGACTTCGTCAGCAAGCGCAGCACCAAACTTTACTTTCAGTTTTTCTGCTTGATGTTGCATGACCGTACAGCCTTCTTTGATATCTTTAGTGATAACATTTCCACCGAAAGGAACAACCGCCGTATGACGAATAATGCCTTCGTGGAAAATAGCTAAATCAGTTGTACCGCCACCGATGTCAACTAAAGCAACACCAGCTTCCATTTCTTCATCGCTCAAAACGGCAGAAGAAGAAGCAATAGGTTCTAGTGTCAACGATTTAACATGCATTCCAGATTTTTCCACACAACGGAAAATATTCTTAGAAGCCGTAATTTGACCCGTTATAATATGGAAATTTGCTTCCAAACGAATGCCAGCCATACCAATCGGATCGGTAATACCTTGCTCGTTGTCAACAGTATATTCTTGTGGAATAACATGTATAATCTTGTCGCCAGGAGGCAATACCAACTTATACATATCCTTCACTAATTTATCTATATCACGTTGGCTTATCTCGTCGTGAATATTATCACGAGTCAAAATGCCACGATGTTGTAAACTTTTGATGTGTTGACCTGCAATACCTACGTGAACTTCATCAAATTCTACTCCGCTACGTTTTTTAGCCTCATTAGTCGCTGCTGAAATAGCATTGACTGTTTTTTCAATATTGGACACAACGCCTCTCAATACACCAACAGATTCGACTTTACCAACGCCCAAGACCTCAATCTTGCCGTGTTCGTCTTTACGACCTGCTACTGCACAAATTTTCGTTGTACCGATGTCTAATGCTACTACTATGTTCGATTTTGTACTCATGGTGTTACCCATTTTTTAATGTTAAATGTTTTCATTTAATAGATAGCTAATCTCGATTATTCAAAATTAGCTTCATTAACCTTGAGCTAATAATAGCGTAACGCCCAAAATGGACGCAACGGCATTAATTACTCAAAGTGTCTACTGGGACTACAGGAATTCTAGCTCGCTCACCTTTTCGGGTACATACGACTTGTCCTGCATATTGTAAACTAATTTTACTATATTTTTCCCAACCATGATAGGGTAGGGCTTCTTTATAGAAAATCTTTAAATACCTAAATTTCTCTTCAATTCGCTCACCGTTTCCAAAAGCGATAGTATGATGACCTAGTTTTGGGACTAAAGTCATATTACCTCTTTTATCCATATCAATTTGCTCAATCAATGGTAGAAGAAATTCATCTTCATAAATGTATTTCGCAATTTGATAAATATGGCGTTGTTTCTGACGTTCAGAGATGTTAATTCTTCCTTCTACGTTTCGATATTTGGAAAAATCACCAGTCGCAACTAGAACTCTTGCAACGTCATTATTAGAAGTTGGGACTCTTTCGCCGTCAATATCTAAATAATAGTTATTATTTTCTTTGTCAATAATTCGGATAATCGGTTTTCGTTGCTCTACATCAATATTAATATGATTGCGTCCGTCAATATAAACTTCTGCTTTCAAAACAAACGGATTTTTTATCAATGCATTCTCAATGGATATTGTATTTAAATTTCCAATTTGCATATCGGTTAAATCCTGTCGTGTATCTCGCCTAATGATTTTGATGACAGTATCTTCTGTAATATACATTCTACCATCAGCACCCGTTATATTAATATTCGTATCCTCGCTCAGTTTAGAACCCATTCGCCAATCAATAGCTGTTAGTATCAAGCCAATTGCAAATAAAGTTCCACCAAGCAAAGCAAGCCGTCGAAGTGTTGTTTTATTAATTGGGTTTGATTTTTTCTTCGTCGCCATTGTTTGTTTATTGGTGACAGGCAATTACTAATCACCAGTCACTACTCGCTAATTAACCTCTTCAAAGGTTTTACTAATCTGTCAATGTCACCTGCGCCGAGCGTTATTAAAACTTCGACATCGTTTATATTTATTTTAGCCAATAATTCACTTTTCTTTAAAAGCTGTTTATTTGGGTTTTTCATTTTATCGAAGATGATTTTAGAAGTTACACCTTCTATCGGTTCTTCTCTTGCAGGATAAATATCTAACAAATATATTTGATCTAATTTGTCTAATTCCTCTGCAAATCCATCTTGAAAATCGTTTGTTCTAGAGTACAAATGAGGTTGAAAAACACCTGTTAATTTTTTATTAGGATATAATTCCCTTGCTGCGCCAATTGCTGCTTTTAGTTCAGACGGATGATGTGCATAGTCATCAATAAATATTTTCTGACCTCTTGTAATAAACTCAAACCTACGCTTGATGCCTTTAAAGGTTTTCATCGCATGTTTGATATTTGCAGTAGTTGCCCCTAATGTTTGAGCTATAGCTATTCCAACAAGTGCATTCAGTGCGTTATGTTCGCCTGGAAAAGTTGAAATAATATTTTTTATATTTTCAATCGGACTAATTACGTCAAAAACAAAATAACCATTCTTAACTCTAATATTTGTGACTTGGTAATCTCCTGTCGATTTTCCAAAAGTACTAATATTTAATGAGTTATACATCTTATTATCTAAATCAAGTGGTAGATTTTCTTTATATAAAAGATTTCCATTACTATTTGTTTGTGACACAAACTGATGAAAAGTCTTGTGCATTTCAGAAACATCACCATAAACATCCAAATGATCAGCGTCCATAGACAACACCGCAGTCACTTCTGGATTTAGATGCAAGAAAGAACGGTCAAATTCATCTGCCTCTATGACCACCCATTCGCTATCACCTGCGATATAATTAGAATCGTAGTTTTTAGCAATTCCGCCAAGAAAAGCAGTACAATCAATACCCGCCGTTTGTAATATATGAGCCGTCAGCGCAGAAGTTGAAGTCTTACCATGCGTTCCTGCAATAGCAATTGCTTTCATTCCTCGACTGATAATCCCAAGTACTTCGGCACGTTTCAATACTTTAAAATCATTTTGATTAAAATATTGCAATTCTTTATGCGAACTTGGTACAGCAGGCGTGTAAACGACTAGGTCAATATCTGCTGGAATCAGGCTAATGTCTTCTTCGTAATGAATAAACATTCCTTCCATTTCCAATTCAAAAGTCAACGATGTTGGTGTTTTATCATAACCGTGAACTTCTACTTCACGACTATTAAAATACCTAGCCAAAGCACTCATACCGATACCTCCGATTCCCACGAAGTAGATTTTTTTGATGTCTTTAAGTTCCACTTGATTATTTTTAATAGCCAATTACAAAACTTACAAGGTTTCAAAAACCCTATAGATTTATATTATTTGATTAATTTTAAAACTTCCTTTGCTATGTTTTCCGCAGCGTTTTTCATGCCTAGTTTACCAACGTTTTCACTAAGTGATTGTAACTTAGCATCGTCGTTGAGCAAATCCAAGGCTGTTTGAAACATTTTCTCTGCGCCTTCTTCATCTTTAACCATTATAGCAGCGTCTTTTTCTACCAATGCCATCGCATTTTTAGTTTGATGATCTTCCGAAACATTAGGTGATGGCATCAAAATGGCTGGTTTTTGAACCAAACACAATTCTGAAATAGTTGCCGCACCTGCTCGCAAAATCAATAAATCTGCTGCTGCATACGCTAAATCCATTTTATCAATAAACTTTGTCAAATGCACATTGGGTAATTGACAAGCCTTTTTTGCTTCAAATTCTTCTATATATAACTTACCTGACTGCCAAAGTACTTGAATTTTCTGATGATTCGCAAAACCGTCAAATGATGCTTCAATCGCATTATTGATAGCTCTTGCACCAAGACTTCCGCCAACTACGACAATCGTCTTTTTCGTTGGGTCAAGTCCAAAATGCTTCATGGCTTCTTCTCGCTTGCCTTCAATTTGTGTTATTTCTTGTCGAATAGGGTTTCCTGTAAAAACAATGTTTTCTTTAGGAAAAAACTTGTCCATATTCGGGTATGCCACACAAACCGTCTTAACCTTCTTCGCCAATAAGCGATTAGTTACGCCAGCGTATGAATTTTGTTCTTGTATCAAAGCCGGTACACCCAATCGAGCAGCCATTTCTAACGTTGGACCACTTGCGTAGCCGCCAACGCCAACTACGACATCTGGCTTAAATTTGCGTACAATCCCAAATGCCTTGATCAAACTACTCAACAACTTAAATGGAAACATCAAATTACGTATCGTCAATTTACGTTGAAAACCGCTAATCCAAAGTCCTTTTATCGGATAGCCTGCTTTTGGCACACGTTCCATTTCCATTTTGCCTTTTGCGCCAACAAATAGAATTTCAATAGAGTCATCTATCTGTTTGAGTGCATTAGCTATAGCAATGGCAGGAAAGATGTGTCCACCTGAACCGCCTCCACTTATGATGATTTTTCTTTTTTTAGCCATTAGCTTGGTTTTTCGTTCCTAGGTTTATCTATTTAATAATTCTTGCACTTTAGCTTTTAAAGGAAGTAAATCACCTCAGATACAGTCCTCATCTAACATAAATTAGCTTTTTATCTTTATCAACTATTGGTTTGATATATTTTGAAATACCTTTTTCTGTAACTAAATCCACTTTTTTTTCTAATAATTCTTGTAAGTCCATTTGCATTTGAACAAACAATAAACCTATTTTCCGAGAATAATCCAATTCTACTAAAATATCTATATCACTGTCAGCATTAGCCTCGTCTCTAGCTTGAGAACCAAATAGATAAGCTTTTAAAACAGGTTTATCTTGAAAATAACTTTTAATAATCCCTATTTTTTACTTTGCTAATTTCATGATATAGGATTTTTTTTATTAAAAAGCAATTTATCCGATACCTTGATTTTTTGTTTTACTTATTTCTAGCAACCGCATGACATATTTATTTGAGTACCACTGTTTTTCTCGAACTATGTTTTATACCTACTTATTTAAATCGAACTGATTAATACAATTACTCAATGTTGAAATTTACACCTTTGTGACTTTTCACAAGGCTAAACCTCATAGGTTTTAAAAAGCTATGAGGTTTGTTTCGTACTATTTCTAACTATTCCCTTCAATAAACTTACTAACGCTCAAAATCATTCCGATTGAAACACAAGTAAAAATGGTAGAAGTCCCACCCATTGAAATTAGAGGAAGCGTTAAACCCGTAACAGGCACAAGGTGAACAGCGACCGCCATATTGGCTAAAGCCTGTAAAACGAGTATCAAACTTAGTCCGAGTGCCAGCATTGCCCCAAATGCCTTGGGGCTTTTGGTCACCATCCGAACGGCTCGTACAAACAGCGTGATGTATAACATCATCACTATAAACCCACCAAACAATCCGTATTCTTCTATGATTACAGAGTAGACAAAATCTGAATATGGATGCGGTAAATAGTTCCTTTGTAAACTATTTCCTGGCCCAACTCCAAAGACGCTTCCTCTTGCAATTGCTATTTTTGACTGCGTAACATGATGCATATATTCTGCATCAGCTTCCGCATTTAAGTAATTTCCAAAACGATTTGCCCAAGTTTCTGAGCGAATGAAATCAGGAAATGCTTTCCCAACCATCACCAAAAAGGCAAAAACTAAAATACCCGATACAAAGAGTAAACCAATATATTTTATGTCAACCCTTCCCATGAACATCAACAGCAAACAAGTAAAAAATAACAATAATGCTGATGAAAGATCCGCAGGGGCAATCAATCCACAAACAACAATTACAGGAACAATAATTGGTATAAAAGCTTCCTTAAAATCTTTTATATAATGTTGCTTCGCTGAAATCATCCGAGCGACATATACTATCAAAGCAATCTTTGCAAAATCAGATGTTTGAAACGTCAATCCTATGAATGGTACTTGTATCCATCGCCGTGCGTCATTGATTTCGACACCCATTGATAAGGTGTAAATCAGTAAAATAACGGCTAGGAAAACCATATAAGGCGCAAACAAGGAATATCGGGAATAATGTATCCAATAGCAAATATATAAAACCACAAAACCAACGCCAAGCATTGTAATTTGCTTGATTAAGTAAAATTCTGTGTTTCCGTCTTGATATCTATATGCCAAAACACCTGTTGCACTATACACGGCTAAAAGCGAAAAGATAGATAGTAATAATACTATTATCCAGATAATTTTATCTCCTTTTAGTTGTCCGAAAATTCTTGTGAACATGTGTTTTGATTAATTGACAATGGATAATTGATAATGGACAACGTTTGTTTTGCTGTCAATTATCATCAAATCCATAAAAATTATTATTTCGTATTTCAAATACGTTATGATTACATTGTCAATTGTCAATTATCCATTGTCAATTCAAACACTGCTTTTTTAAATTGATTTCCTCTGTCTATATAATTTTTGAAAAGGTCAAAACTGGCGCAAGCTGATGACATCAAAACAGTATCTCCGCTTTTTGCAAATGCTTGTGCTAGTGTTGCGCTTTCGTTAACGTCTTCTGTTATTTTTATAATTGGTACAATGTCTTTAAATGCTTGAACTAGCTTTTCTGAATCCTTTGTCAAGCAAATAATCGCCTTTACTTTTTCTTTGACCAAAGGTTTTAAAATATCATAATCATTGCCTTTGTCTTGTCCGCCAACTATCCAAACAGTTGGTTTTGTCATTCCTTTGAGCGCAGAAAAAGTCGCATCAATATTAGTTGCTTTGCTATCATTGATGTATTCAACACCATTCAGCGTTTTAATATATTCTAAGCGATGCGGTGCATTTTTGAATGTCGCTAAACCTGTTCTAATAGCAGAATCTGAAACACCAACTGCCTTAGCTACGATTATCGAACAAGTTGCATTAAAGTGATTGTGCAATCCTTTGATACTTATTTTGTTCGTATCATAAACATCGTTTCCAACTTTTAAGAAACCATTTTCATCATATTTAGCACTAACCATCAACTTGTTTGCGTCGATTTCTTTATTTGCGATTGTATTGATGATATTTTCATCATTACCATTATAAATAAAATCTTGCTCGCTTGTTTGATTATCCGTAATTCTAAACTTAGAATTGATATAGTTTTCCATTTTATAATCATATCTGTCCAAATGATCTGGCGTGATATTGATTAAAATAGAAATATCTGGCGCAAATGTGTCGCAATAATCCAATTGAAAACTACTAATTTCTAGCACATAATAGTCGTTTTTCTCTTCTGCCACTCGCTTTGCAAAACTATATCCGATATTTCCAGCAACGCCAACTTTCAAACCGCCTTGTTCTATCAAGTGATGAACTAAGCCTGTTACAGTTGTTTTTCCGTTGCTTCCTGTAATTCCAATAATGAAAGCATCCGTATATCTCGAAGCAAATTCGATTTCATCAATAATATCAATATTGAGTGCTTTCAATCGCTTAATCACAGGCACTTTATCAGGAATGCCAGGACTTTTAATCACTAAATTTGCTTCGTCTATTATATCAAAACTATGTTTTTCCTCTTCAAATATAATTTGATGCTCGTTTAGAACTGCCTTGTACTTCTCCGCAATTCTACCATAATCCGAAACGAATACATCCCAACCTTGTTGCTGTCCTAAGATAGCTGCTCCAACGCCGCTTTCGCCTGCTCCGAGTATGATGAGTTTATTCATATTTTTGCGATTCTAAGGGTCGGACGCCTTTAAGGCATCTGACCCTTAATCTTTTATCTTACTTTTAAAGTTATAAGCGTAATAATGGCTAGGATAATTCCTATAATCCAAAAACGTGTAACTAAACGTGCTTCTGGAATACCTTTCTTTTGATAATGATGATGCAAGGGCGACATTAAAAATACCCGTTTCCCTTCACCGTATCTTTTCTTAGTATATTTAAAATAAGCCACCTGAATAACTACAGATGCTGTTTCCATTACGAAAACACCACAAAGTATCGGTAGTAATAATTCTTTTCTAATCAAAATGGCTAACGATGCAATAATTCCACCAATCGCTAAACTACCTGTATCACCCATGAAAACCTGTGCTGGATGGGCATTATACCATAAATAACCTAAACAAGCTCCAAGGAAACAGCCTATGAAAACGGCTAATTCTCCGGTGTTTGGCAAGTATAAAATCCCGAGATATTCCGCAAAAATGGTATTACCTGAAACATAAGCTAAAATGGCTAATACTACTCCAATGATTGCTGAAACTCCAACGGCAAGTCCGTCCATTCCGTCGGTTAAGTTCGCACCGTTTGAAATAGCAGTCACTACAAAAATCACGAATGGAACAAATACGACCCAAACGAAATTGATAGCATTATCTCCTAAAAACCAAAGCAATTGAGCGTAATCAAATTCATTTCCTTGAAAAGCCTTGATAAATGGAACATTCGTTAGCGTCGTTTTGACGTGAGCGAATATGACTCCATCTTCCATATATTGCCTAATGATTTGATAGCCACCTGCTTCGGCTTGTTCGATGGTCATTCGGACAACAATATCTTCATGATACAGCATCGCAACAGAAACAATTGCGCCTAAAATAACTTGACCGAATACTTTATATTTTCCTGCTAAACCATCTTTTCCTTTGGTTAGCTTTAAATAATCATCTAAAAATCCAATTGCGCCTAACCAAATCGTGGTAAATAGCATCAATTGTATATATATATTATCTAATCGAGCGAAAAGTAAACTTGGTAAAACAATACCTGCGATAATCATCAGACCGCCCATTGTTGGTGTTTTGGCTTTTAATGCCTCACCGGGCAAGCCTAAAACACGTTGCTTTTCAATGATTTGAAACTTCTGTATTAATTTAATTATTCTACCTCCGAGTACTAAAGTGATTAGTAAGGAAAGTAGAACGGCAGCACCTGCTCTGAAAGTAATGTACTGAAACAAGCCTGCGCCAATATAGTCTTGTTGCTCTAAATAGTCGAATAAGTGATAAAGCATTGATTTGTCGTTTCGTTTTGATAATTTTTTAGAAAAGAGATGAGAGACTAGAGAACAGAGACGTAATGTGTTACCTCTGATCTCTCATCTCTTTTCTCTGCTCTATCTTAAAAATTCTTTTAAGATTTTTTTATCGTCAAATGGATATTTTACACCATTGACTTCTTGATATTTCTCATGTCCTTTTCCTGCTATCAGAATAATGTCGTTGTCTTTTGCTAGTTTACAAGCGACTTTTATCGCTTCTCTTCTATTGGTAATGGTTATTGTTTTTTGTGAAGCATAAGGCGGAATACCTGCTTCCATATCTTTTAAAATATCTTCTGGTTCTTCCGTTCTAGGATTATCAGAAGTTAAAATCACTTGTTGACTATAATTACAAGCTACTTTCGCCATAATCGGGCGTTTTCTTTTATCTCTATCGCCACCACAACCAACTACTGTGATGATTTGACCATGACCGCTTTTGAGTTGATTAATCGTAGACAATACTTTTTCGAGCGCATCGGGCGTATGTGCATAATCTATAATTCCGATGAGGTCTCGAGATAAAGAAGTGATGTAATCGAACCTTCCTTCCGCAGATTTGAGGCTAGAAAGCGATTGCATCACTTCTGTCTTATCTTGATTTAATAATACAGCTGTCGCATACACTGCCAACGTATTATAAGCATTAAATTCACCGATTAACCTTCCGTAGAATTCCTGACCATCAAGATCAAGTTGTAATCCAGTTAAGGCATTATCAATGATTTTTGCTTTATAATTAGCAGGTCGGCGTAGGCTGTATGTATATTGAGCCGCTTTTGTGTTTTGCAACATGACTGTACCTCGACGATCGTCAAGGTTTGTCAGTGCAAAAGCCGATTTATCCAAATTGTCAAAGAACATTTTTTTCGCATTAATGTACTCTTTAAAGGTTTTATGATAATCTAAATGGTCGTGCGAAATATTCGTAAACAAACCACCTCGAAATTCTAAACCTGCGATTCTATGCTGATGAATAGCATGAGAACTCACTTCCATAAATGCAAATTCGCAACCTGCATCTGCCATTTCTGCAATCAACGCATTGATTTGAACAGCGTCTGGCGTAGTATGCGTGGACGGAATAACCGTTCCTGCGATTTTATTTTCAACGGTAGACAGCAAACCAACTTTGTAACCCAAATCTGTAAATAAATCATACAGCAAGGTGACAGTAGTCGTTTTACCATTTGTGCCAGTGACACCTACCAGTTTCAATTGTTTACTCGGATTATCATAAAAATTGCTTGCTGCTTGCCCAAGTGCGGCGCTACTATTTCCTACTTGAATATAAGTAACGTCACGGTTTAAATCTTCTGGCAAAATTTCACAAACAATAATTGAACTTCCTTTTGCGATAGCCGAAGAGATGAATCTATGTCCATCGACTTGCGTTCCTTTTATGGCAAAAAAAACGCTTCCTGCTATTGCTTTTCTAGAATCAAACTCAATACTGGAAACTGACTTTTCAAGATTTCCTATGATTTGAGTTGTCTTTATATTTCTTAAAATCCGTTGTAATTGCTTCATTGTTTTATTGCTAATATTGTGTTTTATATATAATTTTTTACAAATGAAATCTATAATTAATACAATAAAGCAACCTGACAATAGAACAATATAATTTTACCCTAATGTCAATATAATATATTTCCTTCCTGCTGTTGTAGAAAATGGCTTTATGGATTGTTTTTTTACTTTTCCAATACCTTTTACACGAACCCTCAAACCTAATTTTTCGAGTTGATAAGTGGCATCACGTAAACCCATTCCGACAACATTCGGTACAGTATGTTTCTTTGTTCCGTTCCTTGCTTGAAATTTCAAGCCATTATTTTGAGCATTAATAACAGTCCAATTAGTATTGATTGAGTCGCTCATTGGAATTTCAAAGAATGACATTACATTACTGAAGTCATCTTTGTAACCAATATTGAAATTTGGTAATGTACGAGTTACATAATTTGGCTTTTCTACCAAATTACTTGGTTCGTGCAAGTCAATTTTAGAAGCATAACATTTATCTGCTATTTCTCTGAAAACAGGTGCTGCTACATCACTACCATAAAAACTACCATTTTTCGGGTCATTAATAACTACAATGCAAGAATACTCAGGTTTCTCCGCTGGAAAATATCCTGCAAATGATGCTTGATATTTCGTTCGGCTACCTTTTTTTGCTTTTCGATAGTCGATTTGTGCCGTTCCTGTTTTGCCTGCAATATTGTAATTTGGCGGATTAATTTTTCTAGCTGTACCACGTTGACCTACACCATAAAGCAATTCTTGTGCTTTTTTAATGGTCTCTAAAGAAGCAATTCTCTCTTCTAAAACCTTTGGCGTGTATTCTTCGTAAGTTTTGCCATAATCCTGCAACTTACTCACCAAATACGGTCGCATCATACGACCATCATTTGCAACTGCATTGAAAAAATTCAAAACTTGTAAAGGCGTTAATGATACTTCATAACCTGTTGCCATCCATGGAAGTGTCGTTCCACTCCAAGTACTGCTGTAGGCTTCCTTAATATAAGGATTTCCTTCTCCTTCTATTTCAATACCTGTTTTTTGATGCAAGTGCATTTTTTTCAATTGCGCAATGAACTTTTCGCCTCGTTTTGGCAAATTATAATGCTGATGCACCAACTTCGCTAAACCAACATTTGAAGAAATCTCAAACGCTGTCCTAACTGTTGCGCTATCCATATTGTGGACAGAAGCATCAACCATTGTCTCTTCGTAAAATTCGGTGCGTCCCATTTCGAGGCTGACCATATCTTCTAAATCGACGTAACCATCTTCCAGCAAAGCCATAATAGCCGCCAATTTGAAAGTGGAACCAGGCTCTGTACTTTCTCCAACCGCATAATTATAGTTTTCCCAATAATTACCGTCTTCATTTACACCGATATTCGCAATTGCTCGAATTGCGCCCGTTTTCACTTCCATTACAATAGCACATCCATGATTTGCATTGTGTTTTTTCAACGCTTTGAGCAGTGAATTACCTGCTACGTCTTGTATATTTACATCTATTGTCGTTACAATATCGTGCCCGTTTTCTGGGTCAATCTTATTCAAATCAGTCAGCGGGATAAAATGACCATTTGATAATTTTTGCATCCATTGCTTTCCTTGCGCTCCTTTTAGCACTTCGTCGAATGCACCTTCTAAACCAACAGGTTTTGCATTTTTACGAACATAACCAATTGTTCTATGCGCTAACATTCTAAATGGACGTTGACGCTTACTCATGCGTTCTGCAATAAAACCGCCTCTGTTTCGCCCTTTACTGAATATTGGAAATTTTTTGATTTGCTCTAATTCTTGATGCGTTATATTTTTAGCAATCGAAAAATAGTGCGTCGAATCTCTACGTGCTTGTGTCAATCTAGCTTTATACCAACCTGCTGTTCGATCACTATTAACCCGTTCGGCTAAGCAAATAGACAAGGTGTCAATGTATCTATTGAAAGTATCTTGCGACAAACCTCTTGCCACCAAATCCATATGTATAGTATAATATGGTAGTGAAGTTGCCAATAAACTTCCATCTTCTGCTATAATATTACCTCTGTCTGCATCTACAGCTCTATATTTGAAATTTTGTTCAGCTGCTTCTGCTCTAAGGTCTTCACCTTCGGTCACTTGAATACGAATGGCTGTCCCGAATATAAGTACGCCTAATGCCATTAAAATGAACATTACAGCATAAATTCGTTGCAGTATTTCGTTTTTTATATCCAAGTTCTTATTAATTAAGAATCCCGAGATTTCGGGACAAGTTTAGGAATTACGAATTACGAATTAGGTTTTGCATGTGTTATTAGCAATTCTTAATTTTTAATTCTTAATTGTATCATTCATAGTCTTTTTTGTTTACAACTATTTTAATGGGTTTATCGGTTAATTCTCTTAAGCCTGATTGTTTTACTTTTTGAGCAACTTCTGACTGCATGCTACTTTGCATGAGTTCAGATTTGATACTCATATATTCGTAATTTAGTTCTTTTATTTCTTGCTGATACACTTGAATATCTCTTACTTTCTTTTCTGCAAATCGTGAATTAGCAATATAAATAATGCCTAGGAATGCCAAAAAAACCATAAATGGTAGATTGTCCATCACTAAAAGACCTCCTGCTCTTCCAGAAAGTATATCTCGTGTTGTTATGCGTCTTCCTTTTCCAGCCACGTCTTTTTTAATTACGAATTTTTAATTACGAATTACGAATGAGCAAATATTGGTAATTCCTAATTCTTAATTACTATGTTGTCTTCCATGCGTTCTGCGACTCTTAGCTTTGCGCTTCTAGCCCTTGAATTAATTTTTAGTTCTTCTGCTGATACTTCTATGATTTTTCGATTGATGAGTTTGAAAGGTTTGTAAATTTTTCCAAAATCATCTTTTATCATTTTACCTTCGAGATTACCACGTTTAGTAAAATTCTTCACCAATCGATCCTCTAATGAATGATAAGACATGGCAACTAAACGCCCGCCAACCGCTAAAACATCCAAAGTACTGGTCAAAAATTCTTCCAACGCTTCCATTTCTTCATTGACCTCAATGCGTAAGGCTTGAAAGACTTGTGATAAATACCTTGGTCTTTTTCCTCTGACGACAGGTGCTAGAATACCTAGAAATTGATTGATATTTTCAATTGGTCGAATATCACGTTCACTAACGATGAGTTCCGCTAATGTTTTAGAGTTTTTAACTTCTCCATACATTCCAAAAATGCGTTGAAGCTCATCAGCTTCGTAAGTATTTAGGATTTCCGCAGCTGTTTTTAGGTCATTTTGATTCATTCGCATATCTAAAGATGCTTCAAATCGGTATGAAAATCCTCGTTCTGCTTCGTCTAACTGATGTGATGAAACACCTAAATCAGCTAAAATACCATCAACTTTTTTGTAACCATGCAACTTTAAAAATCGCTTGATATGTCTGAAATTTTGATTAACAAAAATCAATCTTTCATCTTCCCAAAGGTTGTCAAGTGCATCTTCATCTTGATCAAATGCGATTAGACGACCTTTGTCGCTCAACCGTTCTAAAATAGCCTTGGAATGTCCGCCACCGCCAAAGGTAACATCGACATAAACGCCATCTGGATTAATATTTAATCCATCAAGGCATTCCTTAAGCATTACTGGTATATGATATTCAGTGTTCAATGTATAGTTTTTTAATGTTCAATGTGTAATGTACAATGTGTAATATTCAAAATGATTTCAGATTAAATGTTTTAAACTAATTCTTGACTTGAAACATTGTACATTGAAAAATTACACATTAATATTACCCATTACGTCTTCTGCCAAATCAGAGAATTCAATTGGTTCATCTTCTAATAAATCACCGTATTCTTCTGCCGCCCAGATTTCAATTTTATTTAAAAAACAAGCTATGACTACATCTTTATTAATGTTTGCATAGTCTTTTAGGTTTTTTTTGATTAAAATTCTGTCACTACTATCAATGTTTAATTCTGTTGCACCTCTAAAGAAATATCGGACAAAATTTCTATTTTTCTTGACAAATTGATTGAGTTGACCGAGTTCCTTCGTTATTTTATCCCATTCTACTTTAGGATAAAGCGTTAGACACTTCTCAAAGCCACGATTCATAACAAAACCTGATTGCTCCAAACCATCAAATTGCTTGATGAGTTGAGATGGCAGGCGCATACGTCCTTTCACATCTAGCTTACAATCGTATTCTCCTAAAAATTGCGACATTTTTCATTATAGTTTTTTTACTTACTACCCAAAAGTAAGGGTTTTACCACACTTCGCCACTTTTTACCACCATTTTATACAAAATCCTTCAAAAAAAGTTCCAATTCCCTTAATTTTTAATCAACTGTAAACAAATGGTTTATACATTTTTAGGAAACATAATGTATTTAAATAAAAATACCTAGAAATAAGATTTGAGTTTAATTTAAATCTTATGAATTGAGTTTGAATTATTCATTTGTCACTAGAAGAAAAATATGGCTTTAACCCTAGTTATTAGTTGAATTGTACCGATTTTTATAAAAAATACAGTTTTATAATAACAGGCCGTTACTTTCTAATTTTTTATCGTTCAAATTAATGTATTGGATGTCACATTTTTATACATTGTGCAATGTCTTAATATAAGGTATTGAACGCAAAAAAACAATTAAAGATAATGTACGGAGATTTCTTTTAAAACAACCAAAATTACACTATTCATTGCCTTTCGATAGGTATTTGCTTAATGTATAGTGCTATTGATATTCTAAATCAAGAAAGATGAGTTTGCTTAATGATGAACAACAACTTAATCATAAATTTGTGAAAGATATTTGACGAGTAGAAAGAAATTGAAAGAGCTAAATAGCAATTGAAAGAGGTGAATCTAGCATTAGATCGTAGTACAAAATTATTAACTAAAAGAGAACAAGACCTAAATAGTGCATATGAAACGGTTATTTATCAACAACAATAACTGGAGCTTATCACGAATAAATATCCGATAGGTATTACTTATGTTGCTCCTGATTTTAGGTAAACTTTTGTTAACTCTATTTATCAAGAATGGCTGAATATTCTGGTTCTGTAATTGGTTTGGCGATTTGTAAGAGGATTGTTGATATTTATGAAGGTAAGATTTGGGCAACGTCAGCATTAAGAAAAGGTACTACGTTTTATTTTACTTTGCCTGCTTGAAAATAAGCAGCAATTCCTAATTTGATTTTATTAATTTCCAAACTAGGAATTACTGTGTTTATTTTTGCTCACGCACTTAGCAGCTATTTATCCTTCAAGAACCTAGTATTCTAAATAGGTTAAGGTAATTGTTGTGACAATAATTTTAGCTTAAAATATTGTTTTACGGCATTTTATATATCTGCCTTACTGCCAATTGCCTACTTCATAGGGCTTTCAAAAGTAGGTTTATCACTATTCGTTTTAATATAATCGCCTTCAAGGTAAACACCAAAGCCAAATTCACAATTGTCCTTATTGTCTAGATAAGAAGCGGTTAAGCCATCATCACTAAAAACTAACTGAAATCCACAAGTTTCTAAATTATTACTATAAAAAGTTGCTGTTCCATCTTTGAAAATTGCTTCTCCTTCGAGCGAACCCATATTGTAACTAGGTTTACCACGATTTCCATTAAACAAAAACCTAATATTGTCTTCGCTAGTTCGTTCTATTTCAAAGGTGTAATGATAATCAGCATCTTGATTTGCGGATGGTTTGATTTCGTAAAATCCAGTATGTTTTAAAATGTCTATTTCCTTTTCTTTGACGAATGTGCTAAAATCATTATCAGAAATATTCAAACTAAAATCGAAACTCGTTTTCTTATTTGCCGATTTCCAAATACCCGTAAAAATATTATCAACGATTTGTCCTTCGTAAGAACCTGTTATCTCATCATCAATCGACTCTTGCATCTTAATAGTACCCGCATCATCTATTGTTCCAGTGACATTAAGCGGTTGACCAATTTTCTTATAAAGCATTTGACCAGACACCTTTCGACCTGCTTTGTTGAGTTTCATCGCAACGGGAATATCTTTTTTAGCTTTTAATGAACCTTCAAAAGTCAATTCTATGAATTCAGTTATAACTTCACTAGAAGAGGCAGATGCGGCTTCATTATCATTATTATCATTAGAATTGCAAGCAAATAATAATGTAATAGGAAGTATGAAATAGATTAGTTGTTTCATTTTAGGGAATTTATTATTTGAATAAGACGTTTGACGTTTTCAAAACATCAAACGTCTTAACGTAAGTTGAACATTTTAATTCGATATTGAACATTAACTCAGAATCCATCCGTCACACAACGTCTTCAAAGCAATGAAAATAGGTAATTTACTTTCGCTGTTCATATCTTCCTCATCATCTTCATCAATCAAAGTATCTAAGACAAAATACAATAATTCATCTTCTGGATAGTCCGCAATCATCGGTTCTACAAAATCATCAAAACTTTGACCTTTTGTAGCTTTTAGCTCTTCTGATGTTTTCCAATTGTCAAATTGAAGTTGATCGACCTTTTCACTATCTGGAACATTGACTTGTTCGTATCCTTGATTGATGATTTGCCAAAGCATAAGCGCATCCAGCAAAAGGATTTCACTTTCTTCATCGCCTAGTGCTTCAAAATCTTCAGATAGAATGTAAGCCAGTGAAGCAGGCTGTTGCTGCTCTAATTCTTGAATAAGACTTTCTATTTTCTCATCGGTTAATTGTTCAAAATTAACTACAATATTATCGACTAATTCTGGTGTAATTTTTTTCATCAATTGAAATGAATATTTGATATAAAATAAATTTGAAAGTAAATTTCACACAAAGGTAATTCTTTATTGAAAATAAATATTTTTTTTGTTTCAAAACTCCATTTCAAAAATATAAAAGGATTTCGATGACTTTAAAACGAATGGATAACGTTTCATTGTGAATTATCCATTGTCCATTAATTTAAAAGCTCCATTTCAAACGAACAAAAACTGCTTTTGAAGCTAAGGAATATTGATTTTGAAAATTTAATGCGAAGAATTGACCGATTGCATCCAAATCTAAATTATCCTTTACAGAATAAGTCAAAGTCGGGCTAATGAATAATGCTTGGTCATCGCTCGGGCTGTAAACCATAGAAATAGCACCATTCAGTATTGGAGAAAATGGATAAGAAACAGCGGTAAAAATAGCATATTGATAAGGATAAAGGTTTTTTGCGTTCCGTGTTTCTGTAGAATTTAATAAATTTCCGCCTGTTGCTAATAAACTTTCAGTTGTTCCATTGCTATTCAATAATAAACCTGCACTGAGGTAAGCAGAGTTCCCAAAGAAATAATCCAAACCTAATGTTCCTGCAAATGAAACGCTATCACCAAAATCATCATAAGGTAAGAAAGTGGAAAATTCGCCTTTGAAACCTAAGTTTTTAATAGAACCAGCCCAACCTCCGCCAAGTACAATGTCTTCATTTGCAATTCCGCCCAGCACTTGAAAATCATAATTTTTTTTGTTAAACTTCCAAAGCGCACCAGCTACTATTTCATCAATATCATCAAAAGCCTTCACGGCAATTTCCACGCTTGAAGCTACGCCAGTATAATATTGTACTCGAAGCGCATCACTTCCAGGTCGTTCTTCGTAATCGAAATCCGTAAAGTTATAAGAATTGAAAATATCATTTGGATTGAAAAACGTATTAATGCCCCAGTTAATGCGCTGACGTCCTGCGCTGATTTGTAATTTACCTTTTGTATAATCAACATATAATCGGTCAATCATCGAATGAAATAAGAAAGCATCTTGGTCAATAATCATCGCTGATAAATCAAAATAGTCATTATTGGCATCCGAAATTAATTCGCTATAATCAGACATGGGCAAAGTCTGAAAAGTGTTGCCATAGAAAATACGGTTTCGTAAATCTGCCTTGACCGTCCATTGTTCATCTGGATACCATTCAAAAAACAACCGATTATGAATCATATTATCTATGATGATATTGTCAAAATTAGGCGCAAAATAAACCGTTCTCAAATCCTTGACATAACCACGCAAAGACCAGTTTTTCATTTCTTCTTCTGCAAATTCCTCTACTGTGGTATTCGTTTCAAAGGAAACACTATCTTCATCTTGAGCAAACATGAGCCAAGGCAGCATGGCAAAGCAGGCTACTATATATATGTGTTTCATAAGTCTTTATTAAAATGTAGCATAGGCATTCCTGCCTGTGACGCCAATGCTCGTCGTAAATATTAGCCGCAAGCACTAGCGTCACAGACAGGAATCCCGAGGTTTCGGGACAAGTTATCTATGCTACTTTTGTTCGTCGGAAACGATGACACCATCCTCTAAAGTAATAATTCTTCTCGCTCTGTCGACTACTCGCTGGTCATGTGTCGAGAAAACGAAAGTCATATCTTCCTCTTTGTTCAACCTCGCCATGATATCCAAAAGGTTTGCCGTTGACTTAGAATCAAGGTTTGCCGTAGGTTCATCCGCTAAAATAAACGTAGGTTTTGGTGCTAATGCTCTAGCAACTGCAACACGCTGCTGCTGTCCGCCCGATAATTCCGCAGGTCGATTATCTAGCTTATCACTCAATCCAACCGCCTCCATCAACTCATTAACTCGTGCATCACGTTCCGCTTTTGAGCGATTTTGAAGTAACATCACAAATTCAACATTCTCCTTTGCAGTCAAAACAGGAATCAAATTATACGATTGAAAAACAAAACCAATATTATCCTTACGAAAGTCAATCAATTGATTGTCACTTAATTTAGAAATATCTCGTCCTCCGACAGAAATTTCTCCTTTTGTCGGTCTATCCAATCCGCCAATGATATTCAAAAGCGTAGATTTTCCAGAACCCGAAGGGCCGACAATAGCGGTGAATTCACCTTTTGAAATTTCAAGATCAACGCCATTTAAAGCGTGAACAGGTATTTTACTTTGGTTATAGGTTTTGTGAACTTTCGATGTTTTGATTACTATATTTTTCATTTTCATTTGGATGTACCGTCGACTTTAGTCGACAAGGTGTTGCATAATTTTAATATCTACTTCACACGTGTATAAGCCTTTGAACTATCATTTGCAATCAATTCAATCTGTGTTCTAATTTCTTCAATCGAATGAACAGGAAGTATAATATCATCACCTCTTCGATGGTCAAGCGCTTGACCTGCCATTTTTTCGCTCCAGCCGCCAAAGCCAACTAGTGCTAAGATCGGTTTGCCCCAAGTCCAAGCAAATGATATTTCATTTAGCGTACCAGAACCGCCGCCGAGCGCAATCACGACATCGCCAGCATTGGCAACAATCGAATTTCGGGTATAGCCAATTCCTGTTGGAATGACAATATCGCAATATTCATTGTGACCTATTTTTTCTTGTGCTGGCGTAATGCCAATCGTCATTCCGTGTTTGTAGTTTTTGGATTGATGCACGCCTTTGAAGACCGCTTCCATCGTTCCATCACGACCACCATTCAGAACGGTCATGTTTAAATCTCCAAGCATTTCGCCCAGTTGAACACCAAATTCATATAGTTCTTCTGAACAAACCGATGAACTCGCACCGATAACTGCTATTTGTTTAATTTTCATAGAAACTTATTGTTTTGCTCCTTTCCCGATAGCTATCGGGACTGATTGTTGAATTGTTATTATTGTTTCGCTCCTGCGTCGCTGATTGTTAAATTGCTAGATTGCTTGGTTCTTTGAAAATTATTGTGGAAAAGTAATTTTCAAAGAAAATTAATAGTAAAACGCCTTGCCCACGAGAAATCGTGGCAAGCTGTGCGCCGTTAACCGTTAACCGTTAACCGTGTGCCGTTTGCCGTTTGCCGTTTCTTGAA
>CAZMEH010000331.1:0-5646 GCA_964564885.1 uncultured Saprospiraceae bacterium
ACTCGGGACTGTCAGAAATAAACAAATGAACAATTTATACCTAGGTTTTGATTGTTTATTTTCAAAATGTATAGTAGTATGAAAATGAATGAAAAATAAGTTGTAATTCCAAAGTTGGGATTGCAACTTATTTTTTTGTGTTTCTAAGCAATTTTCACTTTTTAGTAGAAAGAGAGGAAGCTAAACTTGTGCTGTATTCGTTATTGAAATACTACAATGGTCTGATTATAAAACATTAAGACTTTTAATTTATCTACTAAAAACATCATTATGAAAAATACTTTCTTACTACTAATTGTGTGTGTATTTTTGTTTGGAAGCTGCACCGAAACGATTGTCGAAATTGATGAAGAGAATTTTGCGAATAACTCTTCCGAAATCGTTGTTTGCCACAATGACTTGGATTGGTCAGAAGAAGACTTGGAAGATGCCATTATTGGAAAATGGGAATATGTGATAGGTTGGTGCGATTGGACAGGACTTATTGAGCCTGAATTTGACAAGCAAACTATTAAGTTTGAAAAAGATGGAACGGCAATTATTAAAACGGATAAGGAAGAGGAAGCGACAACTTGGGAAGTTGTCGGAACAGTAGTAAAGGTTGAAAGTCTTGGTAATTTTTTTGTTTGTGGTGACAAAATAACAACTTATACTTCTCCTGTTGATGGTTGTGATTTGACTTTCTCAAAATAAGTGTTGTTTTGATTTGAATTGATTGAAGAAAATCAAATAGTTCTCGCTGAACTGTTTGGTTTTTTTGTGTTTTAAAAAGAACTTTTCTCTCTATTTTTTATACTTTTAACCAATTCAACAACTAAAACCATGACGATGAACGAGCAATTATATGAGAAAATCCAAATCCTTATTCAACATGGAAATGTTTATTTGCATAATAAGTCTGAGGAAAATATGGAGGAATTGATTTACGAAACGGCTTCAATGCTAACTATGGACGAGACAATCGTCGTTAGTTCAACACCTCGTTATCAAATCACCAATATTCCATCAAATACAGCCGTTTTTTTAGAGAGATTGGATGGTTGGGATGATGGAAAGGTGTCTTATTATTTGACGAAAGTCAAGACCGAAAAAATCACCTTTGAAGGAACGATGACATTTAAAATAAAAACTATTTCAGGAATGGTTAGCTTGCCGAAAATAGTTGATTGTGAGATAACAAAATTGGGTTCAAAAGATGGCTTCGCTATCAATACAGATAAAAATGAATAAGCAAATGATAAATGAATTGTATTGGATTGCGGAAGAATTGTTAGCTTATACTGACTTAACGGGCAATTATTTTGATATTGAAAAAGCACAAACCAAATTGTGGAAAATGCAGCCAATATTAGCCAAAAATGATTTGCCTACGATTCAAAAACTCTATGATGAGTTGATAGAATTACTTGAAGTTCCTATGTTTTTTGATAAGCCTATTTTCTCAAAGAAAGTTGATGAATTGTATGGGTTATTAGAAAAGATGAAATAATAAATTTGTCTTTTATTTGCGTTTTTTTAGGTTGTTTGTAATTTTTATGCTAATATTTTTTTGATAAGTAAATTATTAAATATAATTTCAGCATTGAAAAATAACAACCAAACCAAATCAAAGTAATAATGGAAGATTGGAAATACAATCATTACATTGAACAAATACGCCGCACCTTTCATCTAAAAAAAAATAAGAAAGATTTTCGTGTCAAAAAACATGAAAACTTTGTCATTACTGCATTATTACATGATGAACGACTGCGAAAACTGAAGCCGCTTACCCAACATTACGTACCGCTTTCCGACTCAAATTATGCTTTAATTGATTTGTATTATCCACAAATCGACCTCGCCATAGAAGTAGATGAACCACATCATTTAGATAATCAAGATGCTGATAAGGAACGACAAGAAGGTATTGAGTCTTTGATTCAATGTGATTTTATTCGTTTTGAGGTCGATGCGGGAAATATCATTTCTGATATCGAAACGGCTAAAAAGCAGATGATTGAAAAAATGGAAACCTTAAAAGCCAAAGGCGAATTCGAGGAATGGAAACCTATCGAAATCCTCGATATCGAAGAAGCTAAAACAAAGTATAAAAATACGCTTTTTGTAAAAATCAAAGGAGAAATACCGCCACACGATTTACAAAGGCGACAAACTGGTCGTTGGCCATTAGCAAAACATAAATTACCCTTTGTAAATCAAGTCATTGTGGTTCACGATAGAGCAATTAGCCGTGTTTTTAAAAACCCTGTTTTTAGCCGTTACGCTGCCGATAATAAATTTCTATATACAGGAGAAGAAGACAGCAGCAATGAAATATTGGGCAATAAAATAACGAATTGGGAATATCAAATCACTTGGACGTATTCTAATGATATTGATGAATTGGTGAAGTCTAAAAAGAAGAAAAAATCGTAACCTGAAAGACTTTAGAGTTACGATTAACGGACGTATGCAAAATGTTTTTTTTGTAGAAAAGAGGAAGACGAAGGTATAAATGATAGTGAAAAGGAGGAATATTATGAAAGGTGTTTAGATACGCTATTCAAGATTGATGTGGATAATTTGATGGAAATTGAATTTTCTATTGCTCATAATACCATTCGTAGCGGAGAAACGGAAGAAATATGGATTAATGATTATTAGTGAACTATCAATAAAAGGTAAAAAGAAGAAGCAATCAAAAAAATGAGTTTAACAACCAAAGAAATCACCGCATTTAAAGAAAAAGAAGCGGCACTGAATGGCGATTATTCCTATAATTTTTGGGATGCAGATTACTTGTATGAGCAACTCATTAGGGAAGGCGAGTCGGTTTGGGCAGAACGTATCTTGAAAAACATGGAAAATGCTGCGAATGAATTCCTTGAAATGGAGGCAATTTGTGAAAAGCTTCAAGAGGCAGGAGAAACAGAATGGTTATTTTCTACATTGAAAAAAGCGGAAGCCTTAGCAAAAGATACTCGAAGTTTTACGGAGCTTGCCAATATCGCTTCAAAAACGGACGATAAAAAATGGGCAATGAATTTATATAAAAAAGCCGAGGCATTAGGAACAGATTTTACAGCACTTGCGTATTTGGGAGATGGCTTAGCGAATGAAGATTATTTGAATGATAAAACGTACGCCCTCGAAATCTATAAAAAGGCAATGCCTTTGATAGCTGACGAATGGGATAAAGATGGCTTTATTATTAGCCTAGAATCTTTAGGAGCACTCGGAAAGGATTTATTGGCTGAATTTTATGCAGCAAATAAAACTTCCTGATTGATTATTTTCTGATTATAATTTGACTTTCAAGCATTTACGTAGCATTTTTTAAGCATTTGTAAAGCTATATCTAACAAATTTCAGAGATTGAAAATCAATCAAAATAATGCTCAAGTAAACTTAAGCTAAATACTTTAAAGCCAAGCTTACTAGACAAGGCAATGTATTGAGCTTTAATGACTGATTTTTCTTCGGCTAAGTGGTATTTGGCTATAAAGGAAAATATGGTAATATATTCGATATAAGAATCAAAAGCTAGGTAAGTATTTACTTTTTCTAGTTCGCTTTTAGCATTTTTGAAACTCCCTTCTCTGATGGATAGCAAAGCTTGTGCAATTTGAAAAATACCCAAATGTGTTAGGCGGTTGAATTCATTGATCTCAAAAATTTCTTCATAATGTTTACTAAAAATAATAGCGATCCAATCCATTCTTTTTAGAAGCAAAATGGTAGGAATCAACTCAAAGAAAAATTCACATTTGTTGAGGTTTTTACATGTTATTAATAATTGGTCAAAAACTTCCTCTTGTTGGTCAGCAGCACTACTATACAGTTGATTGGCAAAGTAACGCCCTTGTACAATGGGAGATATATTTTTTAGATTATAAGATTTTGGTAAGCTAAGGAAGGCTTTCGGGCGACCATTTAGAAAAGAATGGTAGGTACTTAATACGTTCAGAAATAACAAATATTGTTCTTCCTGTTCCAATGAAATGGATCGTTCAATCAAGTCCATATAACCTTGATTAAAAGAAGGATAATCAACAAAATTATAAACTACGATTCTTCGGAATTGAGGACTTTCTATAAGTGAAAGAATAAAGGTTTTATCTTTTTGATACAATGGTCTCAAAATAATACCTAGTGCCACACATATCCTGAGCTGTTCTGAACGTGTTATTTTATCGATTTCCGCTTCAAAAAGCATAAGAAAAGCGGTTCTATTTCTTTGGTTAAAAAAGTGGGTAGCAAGGTCAATAAGATAGAAAGCAATGTATTCATTTTGAAGTTGGGCATTGATAAATCGAATAGCATTTTTAGTAATATTATCCTGTTGCTTCAAACGTAAAACATATAGCCAGGTTTCCCAATTTGGAAAATGAAGTTGATTGGAAAAGGAATAGAAATTCTTAAAGCCTAAATATTGAGATAGGCTATTAAGTGTATTAATATTTGGTTTGGTTGGCGTTAAAAATCCAAAAAACCGCCTTAGTGTATTGTAACTCAATTCTATATCGGCGTTTTTATGAATGCTCCGTAAGAGAATTTTTAAAGTGGCAACCTCTTTAATTGGGCTTCCAAATTTTCTTTCGACGCCTTCTTTTAATAATTCTATTTGATTCATTTTTCAATGTAATAATTATGGGCTACAAATGGGCTATTTAGTAATATTATTTTATTTATTTTCGTCAAAAAAAGAACGTATTCTATAATCACTTAATGATAAATTAGTATATCGACGCTTTGGTGCTTGAGCCGTATTTGATGGAAATGGTTTATGAGGAAGAATCACGATTTGAACAATTGAATTAAATATATTTTTTATTATAAAAAATCAATCAGATATGGCTCAATACAAATTAGAATGTTACGGTTTAGAAATAGAAGCAAGGGCATTATCCTTATCAGAAAAACAAGTTGAAGATATTCAACAATTGATGGAAAATAACGGCTACGACGAAGTATCAGAAGCTGCATACGAACTCGACGATATTGGAATTGATGTTTATGACGGAGATATTTTTCATTTTACGAAACCTCTGTTCAACGGCAAAACATTGTTCAAGGTCGTGAATGAAGCGGAGGAAGAAGTCTTAAGATTTGAAATAGAAGAGATGGCACACATTGAAGATGTCATTGATAATTTTGAATACAATGATTTGTTTAATGCTATTCCTATGGCAGGAAAAATAGAACGAATATTGTTCTGTCTTGACGAAAGCAAAGGTGCACTTTTTTATATGGCATTTGAAGCTAATGAAATACCTACGCTTCAAGATTTTGCTTATTCAACTAATCTTATTGAAACACCTACGGATGAGTGGGACTTTATAGAAGAACTTTACTTTAAAGGTGAAAAATTAGCGATTACAGACTATTTTGATAAGTCGGGTAAAGGTAGTACTGTCGAACTTTGGACATTAAACAACATTGAATAAAATCAAAATTATGAAAAAATAACCATTAGAAAGAATGAGGTGATAACAGATGTTCATTTCTATGAAGCCGAAATTTCATCAGAGGATTTTCCTGAAATATTGGCAGAGGATTTTGATATTGACGAATGTTCTGAAGAGTTGGATGAAGCATTACATGAGTTAGATTGGGATCATGTTGGAAATAGAATTGGCGACCCTGATACATCTTTTTTTGTAA